>JAFADT010000287.1 GCA_023424585.1 Pseudomonadota bacterium | reverse complement strand
ACCGTGGTGCGCGCGCTGGAGGGACGCGCGACGCAGCACGGGGCGCTGGTGCCGGGCGAGGACGTGACGGACCTGCTGCTCGGGCCCGGCTCCGTGCCCCGCGTGGTGCACGGGCTGCTCACCGGCGTGCATGCGCCGGGGAGCAGCCACCATGCGCTGCTCCAGGCCTTCGCGCCGCTTCCGCTCCTGCGCCGGGCCTCGGCGCACGCGGAGGCCGCGGGTTACCTGGGGCACGAGTTCGGCGACACGTGCCTCCTCCTGGACTCCTGACGCGCGTCACTGGAGCGTGGCGCCCGGCTCCAGCTCCACCTTCACCCAGCCCGGCTTGCGCAGGTCGAAGTTGCGGTACGCGTCGATGGCGGAGGCCATGGACTTCACGTGGCTCAGGATGGCCGTGGGGTCCACGGTGCCGGTGCGCACCAGCTCCAGCAGCTTGGGGATGTACTTGCGGTGGTTGCAGTTGCCCATGCGCAGGGTGAGGTTCTTGTTCATCGCCTCGCCAAGGGGGAACGCGTTCATCGTCTGCGGGTACACGCCGATGATGGACAGCGTGCCCGCCTTGGCCAGCGCCTGCACCGCCCACTGCGCGACCTGCGACGGCCCGTCGCCGGGCACCCAGTTGGCGCCGTCCGGCTTCTGCCTGGGCGCGACCTGCTCCACCTCGCGCTTGAACTCGGGCTTCTCCGCCCTGGCCTTCCTGGCGGCCGGACCGTGGTGCGCGTGCTGCGCGTCCACGCCCACCGCGTCGATGACCCGGTCCACGCCGATGCCGCCGGTGAAGCGCTTGAGCGTCTCCACCGGATCCTCCTGCTCGAAGTGGATGACCTCCGCGCCCTGCGTCCGCGCGAGCGCCAGCCGGTCCTCGTGGCTGTCGATGGCGAAGACGCGGCCCGCGCCCAGGAGCTTCGCGCTCACGATGGCGAACAGGCCCACCGGCCCGCAGCCGAACACCGCCACGGTGTCACCCGGCTTGATCTCCGCCAGCTCCGCGCCGAAGTAGCCCGTGGGGAAGATGTCGGAGACGAGGATGGCCTGGTCGTCGGTGACGCCCTCCGGCACCTTCACCATGGTGACCGCCGCGTGCGGGATGCGGGCCTTCTCCGCCTGCATGCCGTCGAAGGGGCCCGTCATCTCCGGGCCGCCGAAGAACGCGGTGCCCGCGCCCGGCCCGTGGGGGTTCGCGTCGTCGCACTGGGCATAGTAGCCCGCGCGGCAGTACGAGCAGTTGCCGCACGCGATGGTGGAGCAGATGACCACGCGGTCGCCCACGTTGAAGTTGCGCACGTCCCCGCCCAGCTCCTCGATGACGCCCACGCCTTCGTGGCCGAGGATGGTGCCGGGCTTCATGCCCGCCAGGGTGCCGCGGATCATGTGCAGGTCCGTGCCGCAGATGGCGCTGGCGGTCAGCCGGATGATGGCGTCCGTGGGCTCCTTCAGCTTCGGCTCCGCGACGTCATCCAGCCGGATGTCCCCAATGCCGTGGAAAACGACTGCCTTCATGTTCCGCTCCTTGCCCCCGCCGGGCGCCCTGGAAGACGTGGAGATCCACGGCGCTCGAAGCGCGCGGGACCTGTTCGTCTGGACTCTGGGCATGGCCGTGGAGTCGGGCAGGACCGGCGCCGCGCTCCCTCCGCCGGGGAGCGGGCGGAGAGGCCCGGGGCCTAACGTCCGGTCGTGTGGAGCTGGAAGGCGAGCCGCTTGCCGAACACCTTGCGGAAGGCGGGGGCCTCGCGCTCGGCGTTCCACAGCTCCAGGTCGAGCGGCTGGCGGGCGTGCAGGTGCAGCGTCACCGCCTCGCGGCCGTCCGTCACCTTGAAGTCGCGGATGGGCTGGTGGTGGCTGTGGTCCAGCGCGTTCGCCACGCGCAGCAGCGTGGCCAGCTTGCGCACGCGCCGCGCCTCCGACGGCGTCAGCCCGGCCATGCCGGAGTGGGTCAGCTCCGGCGGGGAGCGCCGGTGGTAGCGGGCGACGCGGGCGATGATCTCCCGCTCGTGGTCCGCGAGGCCCGGGAGGTCCGCGTTGTGGAGGAGGTAGTACGTGTGGCGGTGGTGGCGCTCGTAGCTGACCGCCGTGCCGATGTCGTGCAGCAGCGCGGCGACCTCCAGGTGCGGGCGCACGGACAGGGGCAGCTGGTGCAGCGCGGCCAGCCCGTCGAAGAGGGCCAGCGACAGGCGGGCCACCTGGCGGGCGTGCTTCTCGTCGAAGCGGAAGCGCTGGCCCATGACGAAGGCCGCGTCCGCGAGGCTGTGGTCCTCGCGCGTCTCGTCCTGGCGGTAGAGCAGGTCCACCAGCACGCCGTCGCGCAGGCCGCGGTTGACGACGCTGACGGACTCCACGCCCAGGTGGCGCGCGACGCCCTCCAGGATGACGGCGCCGGCGACGATGATGTCCGCGCGGCGCGGGTCGAAGCGCTTGCGGCGGCGCTCTGGCGGCATCTTCGCCAGGGACTCCACGGTCTGGGTGAGCTGGCGCACGGTGGCGTTGCCTCCGTTGTCCGCGGCGGCGAAGCCCACCACCGCGCCGATGGTGCCGGACGAGCCCAGCGCCACGCGGGGCAGGGCGGGGAGCTTCTCCGGGAGCGTCTTGTGGAGGACCTCCTCCACGAAGCTCCGCATCAGCCGCAGCTGCTTGGGAGTCACGGCGCGCGACGTGTCGAAGACCTCGGTGAGCCGCACGGAGCCCAGGGCGAGGCTCCAGAGCTCGTCGGGCTTCTCGCCGGTGGCGATGACGACCTCGGTGCTGCCGCCGCCGATGTCCACGAGGAGCGAGCGGGCGTTGGCGGGCTTGCGGTGCAGCACGCCCAGGCAGATGAGGCGGGCCTCCTCCTTGCCGCTGACGACCTCCAGCTCCAGGCCGGCCTCCTCGTGCACGCGGCGCACGATGTCCGCGCGGTTGCGCGCCTCGCGCAGGGCGCTGGTGGCGACGGCGCGCACCTGGGCCTTGTGGCGGCGGCAGAGGGCGGCGTAGCGGCGCAGGGTGGACAGGAGCCGGTCGGCGGTCTGCTGGGGCATCTCGCCGCTGGTGAAGACGCCCTCGCCGGGGCGGATGGGGTCGCGCTCCTGGTGGAGGGTCTCGAGCGAGCCCTCGGCGTCCGGGCGGGCCAGCTCCAGGCGCACGGCGTTGGTGCCCACATCGATGGCGGCGAGGACGGGGATCGAGGAGGGACGTGCGGGAAGGGCCATGGGCTCGCGAACGGAAAACGCCTGGAGGGGCGCGGTCCTTCCGGGCCGCGCCCCTCCAGGTGGGGGCGTTCCTAGCGTAGTCGCGTGACAGCCGCGTGGCGTCGGTGAAGATGGGGTTTCACGAGGGGGAGGCGCCCTGCGCTTCGGGGGAGCCCTCGGCGCGGATGCGGCGGGAGCGCTCCACCAGCTCGCGCCAGTTGGCCTCGTACTGGTCGCGGGCCGTCTTCCAGACGTGGCCGCGGCTGTGGCGCAGGTTCTGGAGCATCTCCCTGGCGTTCTTCATGCCGCGGGTGAGGAAGTCCAGCTCCTCGCGGGTGAGGAGCGAGTCCTCGGCCCGGCTTTGCTGATGGGAGGCGATCCAGCCGTCCAGCTGCGCGCCCAGCTCCTTCAGCTCGGCCTCGCGCTGGCGGCGGTAGCCTTCGCGCAGCTGTCCAAAGTGGGTGTCGGCGCGGTCGAGGCGCTCATGGAGGCGGCGGCGGGCCTTCTCCGCGCCGTCCTTGAGCCGGTCCCAGTCGCGCTGGTCGGCGTGGCGGAGCGCCTGGAGCTCGCGGTTGACGTCGTCGTTGAACTCCCGGACGCCGGTGAGGGTGTCGAGCGCCTCCTCGTTGTCGGCGAGGTCCGCCTGCGCTTCGATTTCACGGAAGCGAGCGGTCGCCTCGCGCTGCTCGGCCTCCAGCTTCTGGATGTATGCGTCCCGTTCCGTCATGGCGTCCTCCTGGATGGGAGAAGCATGGGAACGCGCGTGGGACGGTGCAGCGCGGAGAGGGACGGGAGGCGGAGCGCTCCGTACTGCGGCGGGGCCCGGCGCGGCCGCCCAGCCCCAGGTAGGCCTCCTGGCGTGAGACAGCGACACCGCGTCTTTTCATCACACCTGTGCGAATCCGCCCCGCATGGAGGCCCCATCGACGCATGGGGCGTGAATCGGTACCCTTCGCCCCGTGACCGTCGCCGCCGCAGAGAAGAGTGAGAGGATCCGCCACCGCAAGATCGGCGCCTGCCGCGTGCTCGGCGAGCTGGGCCGGGGCGGCATGGCGCTCGTGTATCGCGGCCTCCATGAGCTGCTGCAACGCGAGGTCGCCATCAAGGAGCTGCTCCCCGAAGGCCAGCGCGACCAGGAGGCCCTGTCCCGCTTCCGGCGTGAGGCCCTCGCGCTCGCCGCGTTCCGCCACCAGAACATCGTCACCCTCTATGACCTGGTGGAGAAGAACGACAGCCTCTTCATGGTCATGGAGTTCGTGGACGGCCCCACCCTCCACGGCCTCATCAAGGACGGCCCGCTGCCCCCGGACGTCGCCGCCGTCATCGGCGCGCGCATCGCCAGCGCGCTCGACCACGCGCACTTCCGCCGCATCATCCACCGCGACCTCAAGCCCGCGAACGTCATGCTCACCAAGGCCGGTGAGGTGAAGCTCATGGACTTCGGCATCGCCAAGGACGTCAGCCTCGAAGCCCTCACCCAGCAGGGCATGGCCGTGGGCACGCCGTCGTACATGTCCCCGGAGCAGGTGACGGGCGCGCCCATCGACGCGCGGACCGACATCTTCTCCCTGGGCGTGCTGCTCTACGAGGCCCTCTCCGGCACCCGCCCCTTCGTGGGCAAGACGGCCGGGGAGGTCTTCGCCCGCATCCGCGACGGCAAGTTCACGCCGCTCCAGAAGGTGGCCCCGAACGTGCCGCCGCCGCTCGCGCGCATCGTGAAGCGCGCGCTGTCGGTGAAGCCGGAGGCCCGCTTCCCGGACGCCGCGGCCATGCGCCGGGAGCTGGACCTGTTCCTCGCCCACGAGGTGCGCGTGTCCCACCCCGCGCTGCTCGTGGCCTTCCTGCGCTACCGCGAGAAGCTGACGGAGACGGAGGCC
>JAFADT010000253.1 GCA_023424585.1 Pseudomonadota bacterium | reverse complement strand
CCTCCGTCGCGTGCTCCAGGTCCTGGAGGTACATGGCCTCCATCTGCTGGGCGAAGCCGGCGTCCTCCACGGCGACGTCGATCTCGGAGTTGCCCAGCCAGCTGGCGGGGTTGAGGTTGGAGGACCCGACGCGCGCCCAGGTGCCATCCGCCACGGCCGTCTTGGCGTGGAGCATGGTGCCATTCCACTCATAGACGCGGATGCCGGCCTCCAGCAGGGGGCGGTAGCCCGCCTGGGTGAGCGGGCGCAGCGCGGGGATGTCGCTGCTGCCGGGCACGAGCAGCCGCACGTCCACGCCGTCGCGCGACGCGGCCCGGAGCGCCTGCACATAGGTGGCGGTGCCCACGAAGTACGCGTCGGTGAGCCACAGCCGCTTGCGCGCGAGCGACGCGATGAGCTGATCCACGCGGAACAGGCCCGCGCTCCAGGGCACGCCGGCCACGACGCGCAGGGCCACGTCCCCCCTGGGCAGGGAGGCGCGGGCGGACAGGCAGCCCTCCTCGTCCAGGGGAGGGCCCACGGTGCTCCAGCCCTGGGCGAAGGCGCGCACCAGATCCACCACGGCGGGGCCGCGGAGCTCCAGGCCGGTGTCGCGCCAGGGGGCCACGCCCTTCTCCGGGTCGCCCACCCACTTGTGGCTCACGCACAGGCCGGAGACGAAGCCCACCTCGCCGTCCACGGTGAGCGTCTTGCGGTGGTTGCGGCCCAGCCACGCGAGCGGCCGGTCGAACTGGAAGGGGTTGAAGGAGCGCACCTCCACGCCCGCGTCGCGCAGGACGCGCCAGTAGTGGCGGGACGCGGCGCCCATGCAGCCCAGCCAGTCATGGAGGACGCGGACCTGCACGCCGTCGCGGGCGCGGGCGCACAGGGCCTCCGCGAAGGCGCGGCCCACCGCGTCGTCTTCAATGATGTAGTTCTCGAAGAGGATGGAGCGCTGGGCCTCCTGGATGGCGCGCAGCCACGCGGGGTAGTTCTCGCGCGCGTCGCGCAGGAGGCGCACCTCGTTGCCGGGCACGAGCGGCGCGCCCGCGGCGCGGGAGAAGACCTGCTCGGCGAGGTTGTGCTGTCGGCCGCTGATGCCCGACGACGTCACGATGGCCACGCGGTGCCTCCTCGGGAAATCGGGGCGCGCCCGAAGGCTCTGGGTGAGGTGCTGCCCCGGAGGGACCGTCGCAAGGGTTTCTCGCGGAGGGATTCCGGAGCGCTCGCGGCGGCGGCGAGGGCCTGTCCGTCTGGCTGCCCTCCCCTCGAGTCCAGGGGTCGGGGGATGCGCTGGGTGGCGCGGGCTTTCATGAGCAACCTCTCCGCGAGGGCGATGGCGTGATGCGGCCCCGGGACGATGGCCGACGGCTTCCTGCTTCCTACCCTTCCCGCGCGCCTCCGCCCAGGGGGACTCGGGCGGAGGTCGGGCGGCGGCCTTCGCCGGGCCCGACCGCGCTCGCGTCGCCGAGCGAGGAGGAGGAGACACAGGCGTGAACGAACCAGCCCCAGCCCTGCCCCGCCTGTCGTTCGACTTCCCGGACGGCGCGGACTTCGGCACCGGCGTGTCCCACGAGTGGCTCCTGACCAACGGCCGAGGGGGCTACGCCTCCGGCACGGTGGTGGGCTGCAACACGCGCCGCTACCACGGCCTGTTCATCCCCACCCTGGAGAGGCTGGGCCGCACGGTGCTGATGGCGCGGCTGGAGGAGACGGCGCTGGTGGACGGGGAGCGCTACCGGCTCACGTCCGAGGAGCACGCGGACGGCGGCGCGAGGGAGGACGGCGCGAGGCACCTGCGGCACTTCCACCTGGAGGGGCTGCTCCCCGTCTGGGAGTACGCGGTGGGGCGCGCGCGGCTGCGGCGGCGCATCGTGATGGTGCACGGCGAGGACACGGTGTTCCTGGAGTGGAAGCACCTGTCTGGCCCGGAGGTGACGCTGCACCTGCGGCCCTTCCCGGTGCTGCGGCCGCACGACGGGCCGCTGTCGAAGGACGTGCCCGCGCCCATCGTCACGCTGCGGGGTTCGCTGATGGAGCTGCGCAACGGCGAGGACGGCCCCCGGCAGCGGATGCATGTGTATTCGGACGGCCCCGCGCCCTACGTGGGCCTGGGAGAGACGTCCCCACCGCAGCACCTGCGGCTGGAGAAGGCGCGAGGCTACGACTTCACGGAGGTACAGCACTCGCCGGGCTACTTCGCGGCGATGCTGCGGCCGGGCGGCACGGTCTACTTCGGGCTCACGGTGGAGACTGCGGGGCACCTGCTGGGGCGGAAGCCCGCGGAGGTGTTCGAGCGGGAGCGGACCCGGGAGGAGCGCCTGCTGGCGCGGGCTCCGGAGCATGCGCGCACCGGAGTCCCCTCGCGGCTGGTGCTGGCGGCGGATCAATTCATCATCGATCCGCCGAGGCCCGCGGACGCCGCGTGGGCGCGGTCGATGGGGCTGGACGCGAGGAGCGTCATCGCGGGCTACCCCTGGTTCACGGACTGGGGCCGGGACACGATGATCAGCCTGGACGGGCTGACGCTGGCCACGGGGCGCTACCGCGAGGCGGCGGCCATCCTGCGCACGTTCGAGCACTACGTGCGGGACGGGCTGATTCCGAATTACTTCCCGGACGGGGAGAGCGAGGGCGTCTACCACACGGCGGACGCGACGCTCTGGTTCTTCCACGCGGTGGACCGCTACCTGGAGGAGACGGGCGACGCAGCGCTGCTGCGCGACCTGTTCCCGACGCTGCGGGACATCGTGGCGCGCCACCAGCAGGGCACGCGCTTCAACATCGGCGTGGATCCGGCGGACGGGCTCCTGCGGCAGGGACAGGAGGGCTATCAGCTCACCTGGATGGACGCGAAGGTGGATGGCTGGGTGGTGACGCCGCGCCGAGGCAAGGCGGTGGAGCTCAACGCGCTGTGGTTCAACGCCCTGCGGCTGATGGCGGGCTGGGCGGAGTGGCTGGGCGAGGAAGCGGGGCCGTACCGGGGCGCGGCGGAGAAGGCGCACGGCAGCTTCAACCGGCGCTTCTGGAACGAAGCGGGCGGCTGCCTCTACGACCTCGTGGACGGAGAGGACGGGCGCGAGGACGCGCACGTGCGGCCGAACCAGGTCTTCGCCATCTCGCTGAAGCACCCGGTGCTCCAGCGAGACAAGTGGGCGAAGGTGCTGGAGGTGGTGAAGCGCGAGCTGGTGACGCCGGTGGGCCTGCGCAGCCTGGCGCCGGGGAGCAGGGACTACAAACCCAGGTACGACGGAGACCTGCGGGTGCGCGACGCGGCCTATCACCAGGGCACGGTGTGGGGTTGGCTCATCGGGCACTACGTGGACGCGACGTTGAAGGTGTCGCCGGACCTGAAGACCGCGAGGGCCCTGCTGTCTGGACTGGAGGACCACCTGTCGCACGCGGGGCTTGGACAGATTTCGGAAATCTTTGATGCGACCGAGCCCTACCGGCCGCGGGGGTGCTTCGCGCAGGCCTGGAGCGTGGCGGAGGCGCTGCGGGTGTTCAGCAAGACGAACGTGGGGTGACAATCCACTCAAGGTGCTGGTCCAACAGGGCACTGGCTCGCTGGGAGAAAGTCATATGCCCCGTGAACAACATGGGCATTGCAAATCCCTGAAGCTGTGCTAGTCAGTCTGCTTACGCAGTAACGCTGTCGCTCCCCTTACATTCGAGTTCGCCACCTCGCTTGGACTCCGTCATGGGGACCTCCGGGTGTGTTTGTCCATTGCGACCGAGAGGGGAATCGCCACTTCCGTCAGTGGCTCCTTTCCGAACCGTCCATGTTTTCTGATTTCGCACGACTTCTGGCGTGCGGCACACCGGGAGAAGTACGCGTAATGACAATCGCAGCCATCGCCACAGCATTCTCGACCATTGCTCCATTCACCAAGTGCATAGGGCAGGCCATTGCCGCAGCTCCCTTATCTCTTATGGGCTTGGCATTGGGGAGCATCTCGCTCGATGCACAGGCGGCGGGACTGACACCGTCCTCGTCGCAGTATGTCCAGGAGATCTCTCTCGACATGTGCAACTGGGCGAACAGGCCTGTCCAGAGTATGTGCACGACCCAGAACCTCAGCAGCAGTTCGGGCGGTGGGAACATCGTGCCCTGTGCTGACCCTACCGAGGCCCCTCCTTCGACGTCTTGGTTCGAGCTATCTCCTACCGTGCCCGCTCCATATGACAGCCACACTGGCCGTCAGACCCAGCAGTGGCACTGGCTGGACGGTCGCTACCTCAGTGGCCTGGGTGCGCCCGTCATCCACTGCCCCACGAGTCCTGCCCAATGGGGGAGTTTGCTCTTCACTAAACCCCTGGCGACGACCCAGTCGGGTCATGTCTTCCTGCGGGTTCCCGGGTTCTTGAGCCACCATCAGGCCCGGTACGTGCGGGGACAGGTCAAGGTCTATCTCTATTCACAGCGGCCGCTCGGTCCGCCTTATCTCCCCGGCATTGACCTGTCAGCGACGCTCGCGCTCCAGACGCTCGGAATGGACAACGTATGGCGTGACGCCGCCACAATGGTGCTGCCCGCACCAGATACCTACTCAGGAGGAGGCTACGAGTTCTTCGAGATCGAAACCCTCATTCAACCCTACACCCCAGTCCGGGTGGAGCTTCGCGCCAACGCGCTCCCCCCTCTTCGCTTCGCGGATCCGGACTACATCTGGGGGAACTACCACCTTGGCGCGGACATCATCGAAGCACGCCTCATCCTGCCGGACTGCATTCCGGACCAATCCCAGCCTGGATTCTGTCTGTAATTCTCCACCTGCTCGGCGATCCTGAAACGAAACCTCCAGGCCTCATTCGCATTCATGGGCGAGAGCCCTGCGAGGAAGCCCGGCTGAATCCTGAAACTATCACAAGGAGTACCTGTGAAGATGCGATTCCTCATCGCAGGGGCGACGTGTACCCTGTTCCTGCCCAGCGTGACCCATGCAGCGGATGCCTATGACCTCATTTCGCCTGCCCGGTGTGAGCTGCGCTTCAACAGGCTGATGAACTGTCAGCTACCGCAGGTGTCACTCACCACGCCCACAGCGGAAACTGCCGTGCCCCTCCGGACAACGCTCCGCTCCGTCGTGTCCGGCAATTGTTCGACCCAGTACCCGCTGGAGGCCCGGGCCGAAACAGCGGGGGCGCCGCCCGTCTTCCTCCCTTATCTCCAGAACAACAAGGAGGTCCGGCTGCGAGCGGATGGAGGCGCGCCCGTGAGCGCCTTCACCCTGAGCGATGCGTCCACCTGGACACCCTCTGCGGTCCTCGATGCCAGCTGCCGCATCATGCTGGACGTCCGATGGAACGAGGTCGACGTCTCCAGCACGGGCGAGGCCCAGGCCCTCGTCACCGCGTTGAACGCTGAAATCGCCGCTGCTGAAAGCCATGCAGACCGGATGGAGGAGCTCATGCTCTATCAGCGCGCCTACGCGTTCATGTCCAGCCTGGCTGACCGCTTCCGTGTCGAACTCTCCAACGAGAGCATGCAGGAACTCCGGGCTGCGGCGCTTGAGGCCGGTCCTGCCATGGAATCGATGATCCTCGACTGCGGGGACCTGTCGTTCGAGGAGCGCCTAGCACTGCTGCGCCTCCACAGCTCGCTCTGGGTGCTCGGCCAGCCCGAGGACTGGCAGCGCCCGGACGGAACCGTCATGACCCTGGAGGATCACCTCGGCCCGGGCGCGGCTGAGATCATGGCACGGCTGAACGCGATCCTCGCTCACCAGGGCGAAAATCCCCCGGACTACGCCCAGCTCTACGAGGCCGCGAAGACCGAGGCCATCCGGCTCAAGAACAAGAAATCACTGGCACTGGCACAACTCGCACCCTGGCTGCCCTGATGCTCGACACATCCCCGCACAACAGCAAAACAAAAATCATGGAATCAAATACTCATCTCAGATGGCTCAAAGCCGCGCTCGTCGCGACCTTGGGACTGGGCTGCGCACAGGAGTCGCGCCCGAAAGAAATACAGGTGAACACCCAGAAACAACGCATGACGGACTACATCCCCATGTTCTGCGCCATACGCCCGGGACATCATGACCGTCATGTTTGCGACCGTCCGCCGCAAACTCCTCAAGGGGTCTACGATCAGATTCTCAGCGATCAGATCAATCAATGCGGTGCAGATCTCACCTGCCGCTACCAGCCCATTCAGGTGTGGGCCACGTCTCCGGAAGCGAACGCCTCCACCGCTGAGATTGTGGCTTGGCTTGAGGCACAGAACCAAGTCATTGATTTCCTAAAAACCACCCAGCAGAGCGCCGAAACGCTACGTCGGAGTCTGTTCCTTCATTCAGAGGAGCGAAAGGTCCGTTACAATCAGCAAATGCTGCTCATCGCCGAAGGGACGGAGCGATTGAGCACGATCACCAAGAACGTGGAGACACAGGTCAAAATGCAGGCCAGTGCTTACAGGGATCCTGTCGTGATGGAAGAAGCGGAGGTCAAGGCAGGCATGACCCAGCTGGACTTGGTGGTCGCCGAGGCTCGAGCCTCGCTGGAGGCCCTGAGTCCAAAGATCGTGTCACATGTGGGACAGTTCGAGGCGTA
>JAFADT010000247.1 GCA_023424585.1 Pseudomonadota bacterium | reverse complement strand
CGGGAGGCGCTGGGGGCTCGCGGGTTCCGGGCCTACCTGTTCGATGTGACGCCCGCGCCCCGGACGCGGGGAAGGGTGGGGTTGCCCGTGGCGGCGGCCGTGCTGGTGGACGCGGACGAGGGGCCGGTGCCGCTCACGGCCGGCTACGCGTGCGCGATGGACCGGGACGAGGCGCTGCTGAAGGCCCTGCTCGAGGCCGCGCAGTCGCGGCTGACGGACATCCACGGCGCCCGCGAGGACGTGGCGGCGGCGGATCGCGAGGCGACGCTGGGCTTCGCGCAGGCGCTGGCCGAGGTCAGGCCCCGGCGAGCCGTGGACGCGATGCCGGACGTGGCGGACCGGCGGGCGAAGACCCCGGCGGCGAAGGTGCGCATGGTGCGGTCGTTGTTGAGCAGCGCGGGGTTCACCCAGGTGGCGGGCGTCGCGCTGGACGCGCCGGTTCCCGGGCTTCACGTGTGGAAGGTCGTGGTGCCGGGCATGCGCGTCTCGGAGCTCCTGTGAAGCGGCGGTCGGGTGGAGTGAAGAGGGCAGGGGCCATGGCTCAGGGTGTCCCGGTTGCCGGAAGTGACCCTGAGCGTGATGGCGCTCGCGTGAGGCAGCGGCCGGGTGGAGCGAAGAGGGCAGGGGCGAAGGCTCAGGAGGACCCCGTTGCTGGAAGTGGACCGGAGCCTGAGGCCGCGCGCGTGAGGCGGCGGCCCGAGGACCTGGTGGTGTTCCTGGGGCCCTCGCTGCCCGCGGCGGAGGCGCGGCGGCTGGCTCCGTGCACGGTGTTGCCTCCCGCGCGGCAGGGAGACGTGTGGCGGGCCCTGTCGCTCAAGCCCCGGGCGCTGGTGCTGGTGGACGGCGTCTTCGAGGCGCAGCCGTCCGTCTGGCACCACGAGCTGCTGGCGGCGCTGGAGGCGGGCGTGGCCGTGTTCGGCGGAGGCAGCATGGGCGCGCTGCGCGCCGCCGAGCTATCCGCGCACGGCATGGTGGGCGTGGGCCGCATCTTCGGCTGGTATCGCGACGGCGTGGCGGTGGATGACGCGGAGGTGGCGCTGCTGCACGCGGACGCCGAACACGGCTGGCGGCCCCTCACCGTGCCCCTGGTGAACGTGCGGCACGCGGCGGAGCAGGCACGCAAGGCGCGCGTGCTGGGGCGCTCCGATGCCCGGGCCCTGGTGGACGCGGCGGCGGGCATCTTCTACCAGGAGCGCACCTGGGCGCGGCTCCGCGAGGCCATGGAGCCCGCGTGGACCCGGTCCGTGCGCGAAGCCTGGGACGCCTGGTTCGCGGGCGGGGTGGAGGACCTCAAGCGGCTGGACGCCATCGAGTGCGTGCGCGCGGGCGCGGAGTTCGTGCGCCGCGCGGCGCGGGCCCCGCCGGGTGCGCGGCGCAATCCCTCGTCGCTGGTGCGGCGCCGGCGGCTGATGGAGGACGTGACGCGCGTCGGTTCGCGCGTCGTGGGGTCCGGGCGCGTGATGGAGGTGCTGCGCGGCGCACCCGACGCGGAGGCCTGGGCGGAGGCGGGCTTGCGGCGGGCGTTGCTCGCGGGCTGGGCGCGCTCGCTGGGGCTCGAGGCGACGGAGGAGGAGGTCGCCGCGGAGGAGGCCGCGTGGTGGAACGAGCGGAGGGTCCGCGCCTCTCGCCGGGAGGCCTTCCTCGCGGCGAACGGGCTCGACGGGCTGGAGCTGCGCCAGCTGTGCGAAGCACGGGCGCTGGAGCGCCTGGCGCTGCTGCACGCCTCGCGGCTCCTGCCGGACGGTCCCTCGTGGGACGAGGCCCTGGCCTCCGAAGCTCGCCTGGGAGGCCAGTGGGAGCAGGCCGCCCGCGCGCTGGCGGAGGCGGACGACGGCGAGTGACGGCGTGGGGTCGGGGCTCCTTGGCCCGGTGCCTCGATGCAGGCCGGGCCCCCGCGCGCAATCCCAGACAGGGCCCGCCGTCACACCCGGGCGGGCTGAAACCTGTTTCACGACCCCCGTGGCCCTGAATGGCCTGATGGGTTGGACGCCCGTTCAGGGGCAGCCCTCCTGCGGCGTCACGAAAAAACGTGACAGCCCTGCAGGGCTCGATAGGGTCAACCCCGGAGGTTGTCCGCATTGAACACCGCTCCCTGGGTGGTTCCACCAAGTGGGTCCGCGCCGTCATCGGACGGGCACGCTCGGGGATTGCGGGGAATCCGACCTCCGTGGTGGGATGTGGCAGGGAGAGTGCCCTCGCTGGTCCTGAAACGCCGCGTGGACAGCCCCACCTGCCAGGTTGTGTCGCGAGCTGAGTCAGCGTCATGACCACGCCGCTCCACCCGGACCAGCTCGAGGTCGGCCACTTCGTCGGCCCGTGGCGGATCGTCGGGTCGCTCGGCGCGGGGGGCTTCGGCCGGGTGTTCAAGGTGGAGCGGGGCGGGAACGTCTACGCGCTGAAGCTCGCGTTGCGTCCGGCGAATCAGCACGCCAGCGACGAGGAGGACGTGAACGGGCGGCTCGCGCGGGAGGTGGCGGCGCTGCTCGCGTGCGCGCCGCATCCCAACCTGCCGCGCGTGCACGCCGTGGATCGCTGGCCGGAGCCGCCGGACGGCTACCTCTTCCACGTCACCGACTTCGTGGACGGCGAGACGTTCCACGAGTGGCGCTGGCGGGTGAAGCCCACCGCCGCGCACCTGCTGACCGTCTACACGGAGGTCGTGCGGGTGGTGGCGGATCTCCACCGCCGGGGCGTGCACCACCGCGACCTCAAGGCGGACAACCTGCTCATCCGCCGGCTGGACGAGCGGCCCATCCTCATCGACCTGGGCACGGCGCGGATTCCGGGCGCCTCCACGTTGACGGTGGGCGTGGCGCCCGCGTCGCCGCACCTGCTGCCGCCCGAGTGCGTGGCGTTCCTGCGAGAGGGCTCCTGGAAGTCGGGCGCGAACTTCGACGCGGGCATCCCGGGCGACCTGTACGCGCTGGGCGCGCTGCTCTACGAGTCCCTGACGGACGGCTACGCCTTCGACCCGCGCCTCCCCTACGAGCGCTTGCTGCCCGCCATCGAGACGGTGGTGCCGCGCGCGCCGAAGGACATCAACCCCAAGGTCCCCTCCAGCCTGTCGGACATCGCGATGCGGCTGCTCTCCAAGCGCCCCGAGGATCGCTACTCGGGGACGGAGACGCTGCTACAGGCGCTCTGGGACGCGGCCAAGGACAAGCGCCACGCGGACTGGAAGGTCTCGCTGGACGTCCCGGCGGACGCGGACGCGTCGGGCCTGGACCGGGGCGTGGTGTCGCTGTCGCAGTTCTCCAGGAGCTCCACGGCGCCGCCAGCCCATGTCGCGGAGCCGGCGCCTTCGGTGCAGCCCGCCGCCGCCGTGGCG
>JAFADT010000232.1 GCA_023424585.1 Pseudomonadota bacterium | reverse complement strand
CTCCGGAGGTGCGCGAGCCGCTGGTGGCGCGGGCCCAGGCGGCGGGCATGCCGGCCGGGGAGCTGCTCTCCGTGCTGGAGGAGGGGCTGCCGCCGCTGACGCCGGCCGCCCGCGAGACGCTGGAGGCGCTGTCCTTCGCGGAGGCCACGGAGGCGCTGGGGGCGCTGGGGGCGCGGCGGTCGGCGTCGATGGCCATGGCGTTCCTCGCGAAGCCGGGCGGGGACCTGGGCTAGAAGGGCGCGCATGCGCATCGTGGCAGGCAGCGCGAAGGGCCGGGCCCTGACGGGGCCCAAGTCGTCGTCCGGACACATCCGCCCCACGGCGGACCGGGTCCGCGAGACCATCTTCAACATGCTGGGCCAGTTCCTGGACGGCCAGTCCGTGCTGGACCTGTACGCGGGGACCGGGGCCCTGGGGCTGGAGGCCCTGTCGCGGGGCGCGGGCCGGCTGGTGCTGGTGGATCAGGACCGCGAGGCCCTGGCCCTGTGCCGCAAGAACACGGACGCGCTGGGGTTCACCTCGCAGGTGTCCATCCTGGCGCAGCCCGTGGCCCGCGCGGTGGAGGCGCTGGGCAAGCAGGGGGCGAGGTTCGAGCTCGTCTTCGCGGATCCGCCCTACGCGGCGCGCGTCGTGGAGACGGTGCTGGAGGCGGTGGTGGCCGCGGGCGTGGTGGCGCCGGGGGGCTCGGTGGTCGTGGAGCACGACAAGCGGGAGGCGGCCCCGGGCGCCCACGCGGGGCTCGCCCGGGAGGACCAGCGCCGCTTCGGCGACACCCTGGTGAGCTTCTACCGGGCGCCGTGACGTCCGCTTGACCCGCCCCGTGGGCCCGTCGAGACTTCCGCGCACCCATGCCGGTTGCCATCTACCCTGGTTCGTTTGATCCGCTCACCAACGGGCACCTGAGCCTCATCCAGCGCAGCCTGAAGATGTTCGACCGGCTCATCGTCGCCATCGCGGTGAACCCGAAGAAGACGCCCCTCTTCAGCCAGGAGGAGCGCGTGGAGCTCATCCGCGAGGCGGTGAACGACCCCCGCGTGGAGGTGGACGCCTTCCACGGCCTGCTCGTGGACTACGTGCACCAGCGCAACGTGAGCGTGGTCATCCGCGGGCTGCGCGCGGTGTCGGACTTCGAATACGAGTTCCAGCTGGCGAACATGAACCGCAAGCTGGCGCCGGACATCGACACCGTCTTCATGATGACGGGCGAGGACTACTTCTACATCTCGTCGCAGCTGGTCCGGGAGGTCGCCACCTTTGGAGGGAACGTGGAAGGGCTCGTCCCCCCGAACGTCTACGCGGGCCTGAAGAAGAAGTTCGGCCCGAAACCCTAGCGGCAACCGGGCGACCCCGCGCGCCCGTAGTGCTTGTCCGCCTCGGACGTTCCGCGCTAGGCAGGGCGCATGAAACTCGCACGCCGGCTGCAAGCCATCAAGCCCTCCGCCACCCTGGCCCTCAACGCGCGCGCCAAGGCGCTCGCCGCGAGTGGGAAGGACGTGGTGGTGCTCGCCGCCGGTGAGCCGGACTTCGACACGCCGGAGTTCGTGAAGCAGGCGGCCATCGAGGCGCTCCGCACGGGCTTCACCAAGTACACCGCCACCGCGGGCACGCCGGAGCTGCGCGAGGCCATCTGCCGCAAGCTGGAGAAGGACAACGGCCTGAAGTACGCGCCGGAGCAGGTGGTGGTGACGGCGGGCGGCAAGCAGTCGCTCTACAACTGCTTCCAGGCGCTGCTGGACGAGGGCGACGAGGTCATCGTCTTCGCGCCGTACTGGGTGAGCTACCCGGACATGGTGCACCTGGCGGGCGGCACGCCGGTC
Source organism: Pseudomonadota bacterium (assembly GCA_023424585.1). Lineage (GTDB taxonomy): Bacteria > Myxococcota > Myxococcia > Myxococcales > Myxococcaceae > Corallococcus. Next base: position 1,607 of record JAFADT010000232.1, on the reverse strand, counting down.
ATCGTCCCCACGCGCGAGGAGGACGGCTACGCGCCGGACCCCGCGGCCATCCAGAAGGCGCTCACCCCGCGCACGCGCGCCCTCGTGCTCAACAGCCCGGCCAACCCCACGGGCGCGGTGTACTCGCGCGCCACGCTGGAGGCCATCGCGGACGCGGTGCGCGGCCACGACTGCCTGCTCGTCACGGACGACATGTACGAGAAGCTCCTCTATACGGGGCAGCCGTTCCTCAACATCGGCAACGTGGCGCCGGACCTGCTACCCCGGCTGCTGGTGTCCAACGGCCTGTCCAAGTCCCACGCGATGACGGGCTGGCGGCTGGGCTACGCGGCGGGGCCCAGGGCGCTCATCTCCGGCATGCAGCTGGTGCAGGACCAGTCCACGTCCAACGCGTCCTCCATCACCCAGAAGGCGGCGCTGGCGGCGCTCACCGGCCCCACGGACACCATCACCTCGATGGTGAACGAGTACCGCGAGCGCCGTGACCTATTCGTGGCGGGGCTCAACGCCATCCCGGGCATCCGCTGCCGGCTGCCGGAAGGCGCCTTCTACGCGATGGCGGACGTGCGCGCCCTGCTGGGCAAGACGTACAAGGGCAGGCCGCTGGCGGACTCGCTACAGCTCTCCGAGGCGCTGCTCAACGACTTCCTGGTGGCGGCGGTGCCGGGGGATCCGTTCGGTGCGCCGGGCTACATCCGCATGAGCTTCGTCACCTCGCGCGAGGTGCTCCAGAAGGGCCTGACGCGCCTGCGGGACTTTGTCGCGGCGCTGGGCTGACGGGCGGGACGCCCGCTCGCGCTGAAGAGGAGAGGCGGTCTGGGACGATGAATACCCAGGCCGCTTCTTCGTCTGGAGCGCTGTTGGACGCACCGCCGAGCCCGCCGAGGGCCAGGTGCGGAAGGCCTCGCGCCGGCCGGAGCGCGCTCACCTGGAAGAACCCACCCATGATGACCCTGAAGACGCGAGGCGGCGTGCTCTGCGCGCTCCTGATGGCGGTTGTGTTGTCCGCTTGCGGTTCCGACTCCGAGCCCTCCGAGGACCCGGGCAACAACGAGCCCCGCCCCGGGCGGGTGACGGGCGTCGTGCTGTCGGAGGAGGGTGACCCGCTCAAGGGCTTCGAGGTCACGCTCCTGGAGACCGACAAGACGGTCACCTCCGACGCGCAGGGCAAGTTCACCTTCGAGTCCCTCCCGCCGGGCACCTACACCCTCATGGCCTCGGGGCCGGGCTACGAGGTGGAGCAGCAGGAGGTCGAGGTGGAGGCGGGCATGACCATCGCCATGTCCTTCAACCTGAAGGCCATCCTCGTGCGCGTGTCCGGCAAGGTCCAACAGGCGGATGGGGCCGCGCTGGTCGGCGTCTACATCTCCATCCTGGACAAGGACACGGAGGAGGTCCTGGAGCGCGCCACCACGGATACAGCCGGGGCGTTCTCCGTGGACCTGGCGCCCGGCCTCTACACGATTGAAGCCGAGCGCGATGGCTACGCGACCTGGTCGGACTTCCTGAGCGTGGTCCAGGATCCGGAGCCCGTGACCATCACCCTGCAGCCGGTGCCGTAAGCGAGGCGGCGATGCGCCCGGTGGGAACACCGGGCGCCCGCGTCG
>JAFADT010000229.1 GCA_023424585.1 Pseudomonadota bacterium | reverse complement strand
CCTTACGCTTGAGCGCTGCCGTCAGACAACCGGCACCGCACAGGTACGCCCCCCGCCCCGGCAGCCTCCGCCGCCTGTCCGCCACCACGCCGCCCTGGGGACCTACCACGAACCGGGTGAGTTCCGCCTGTGCCTTGCGCGAACCGCACCCGACGCAGGTCCTGACCGGACCTGACGCCGTGATTTCCATGGGATGTGTCCCCGGCCGTTTGGTTGCGCGGCGCATCCACCCTCCCCCCTGACTTTACGGTGCCTTGGCCGCTTCCGCGCCCTCCGAGCCGCCGGCCGACGCCAGCGCGCCCCGTTCTGCGTTCAACTCCGCGCGCAGCTTGGCCTCCTCCACCAGGTAGTTCTCCGCCGCGCTCTTCAGCTGGCGGGCCTTCTTGATGCCCACGCCCGGCACGTCGCCCAGGCGGGTGAGGTCCTTCTCGTTCGCGATGTCCTCCACCGTGCGGTAGCCGGCGAGGATGAGCTGCTCGATGGTCTTCTCGCCGACGCCGCGCACGCGCGCCATGCGCTCCGGCTGGGACAGCTCGTCCGGGTGGCGGCGGGCCTCGGCCAGCCGGGCCTGCTCGCGCTCGTAGTCCATGCGCGACAGCTCCTGCTGGTCCTCCACCATGCGCTTCCGGGCCTCCTCCTGCATGGAGGGGATGCGCGTGGGGTCGATGCCGGGGATCTGCGCCAGCACCTCCGGGTTCGCGTCCGCCACGTCGCGCGCCTGACGGAAGCCGTGCGCGTAGAGCGTCTCCACCAGCATCTCGTTGACGCCCGGCAGGGCGCCCAGCGAGCGGCTGGCGAACTCGCGCATCTCCCGCACGCGGCTCTCGCTGTTGATGTCCAGCTTCCAGCCGGTCAGCTGCGCCGCCAGGCGCACGTTCTGCCCGCGCCGGCCGATGGCCAGCGACAGCTGGTCGTCCGGGACGATGAGCTCCATGGCGTGGTTGGCCTCGTCGATGATGACGCGGCTGACCTCCGCGGGGGCCAGGGCCGAGCACACGAAGCGCGCCGGGTCCTCGTCGTAGGGGACGATGTCGATCTTCTCCCCGCGCAGCTCCTGCACCACCGCCTGCACGCGGCTGCCCTTCATGCCCACGCACGCGCCCACCGGATCCACGTCCGAGTCGCGGCTGGACACGGCGATCTTCGCGCGGCCGCCCGGCTCGCGCGCCGCCGCCTCGATGACGACGATGCCCTCGGCGATCTCCGGCACCTCCATCTCGAAGAGCTTGGTGAGCAGGTTCACGGACGCGCGCGACAGGACGATCTGCGGGCCCTTGGACTCGCGCAGCACGTCCAGCACGTAGGCCTGGACGCGGTCGCCCGGGCGGTAGGTCTCTCGCGGGACCTGCTCGCGCACGGGGAGCACGGCCTCCGCGCGGCCCAGGTCCACCACGATGTTGCCGCGCTCGAACCGGCGGGCGATGCCGGTGACGATCTCGTTCTTGCGGTCCTTGTACTCGTTGAAGACGTTCTCGCGCTCGGCGTCGCGGGTGCGCTGCAGGATGACCTGCTTGGCCGTCTGCGCGGCGATGCGGCCGAAGCCGCGGCGGAAGGTCTTCAGCCGGAGGATGTCCCCGTACTGGTCGTCCTGGGCCTTGGCCTCGGCGGCGTCCTCGTCCCGGTAGAAGATCTGGAAGACGAGCTCGTCGCCGGGCTCCACCTCCATGCCCTTCTTGTGGGCCTCGTCCATGGTGATCTGGTTCACGGCCTGGACGGGGTCGGTGATCTCCGCGACCACGGTGATGGCCTGGAAGAGCTCCACGACGCCCTTCTCCGGGTCGTACTTGGCCTCCAGGTTGCGGTCCTGGCCAAAGTGCTTCTTGGCCGCGGTGTTCATCGCGTCCTCGAGGGTGGCAATGAGCACGGCCCGTTCGATGCCCTTGTCCTTGGCGACCTGATCCAGGACGAGGTTGAGGTTGACGGCCGGGTTGGCGGGCGTGGGCATGGCGTTGTCTTCTCCGGAAATGGGTCCACGGGCGGCCCTGGCGCGAACAGGGTCCCCTGTATGTCGGCTTCTAGAACTCGAACTCCAGGTGGGCCTTGGCGATGTCCTTGAAAGGGATGACGAACAGGCCGCCCCCCTCCACGTCCACGGAGATGGCGTCGGCCGCCACTTCGGTGAGCGTGCCGCTGAAGTTCTTCCGCGGAGGGTCGCCCAGCGGGCCGAAGGTCTTCACCTTGACCTTCTGCCCCTTCACCCGCTCGAAGTGCGCCGGCTTCTTCAAGGGCCGGTTCACCCCGGGGCTGGACACCTCCAGGTTGTACTCCTGGGGGATGAAGTCCTCCACGTCGAGCACCGGATCCACGGCGCGCGACACCTGGGAGCACTCGTCCAGACCCACCCGGCCACCGGGCTTGTCGATGAACAGCCGCAACACCCAGCCCTCACGCTCACGGACGTACTCCAGGTCCACGAGCTCCAGGCCTTCGTTCGCCACGATGGGGTCCAGCAGCGCGGCCGCCTTCTCCTCCACCGTCTGTTTGATGTTCTTCGACTCCATGGCCAGGAAGCAGGTCTCCAAAAACACAAAAAGCGGGCACGGCGGCCCACTTTTCGATGTGATGCGTCGAAAAATGTCGGGGCGTCCGTAACACACGCCCCCTCGGGGTGTAAAGGAAGGACACACCCCTGAGCGCCGGGTCAAACGCCCCCCGGGACTGAAGGATTCCCAGGGGTTCCGAGTGACGCCGGTGGCGTTATAACGCCCCCATGCACCTCATCGCCGCCGCTCAGATGGTGTCCACCGCGGACAAGGCCCACAACCTGGACGTGGCGACGCGCCTCGTGCGCCAGGCCGCCTCCCTGGGCGCCCACCTGGTGGGCCTGCCGGAGAACTTCTCCTGGATGGGCCCGGAGTCCGAGCGCCCCTCCGCCGCGGAGGGCCTGGACGGCCCCACCCTGAGCCGGATGGCGGAGCTGGCCCGGGGGACGAAGACGACGCTGCTGGCCGGCTCCATCCTGGAGGAGGGAGCGCCCGGCGGGCGGCTCTACAACACCAGCGTCCTGTTCGGCCCGGACGGCGCCCGCCTGGCCGTCTACCGGAAGATGCACCTGTTCGACGTGGACGTGGGGGACGGGGCGACCTACCAGGAGTCCGCCGCGGTGGCGCCGGGGACGGAGGTGGTGGCGGCGGACACGGCGGTGGGCCGGCTGGGCATGAGCGTCTGCTACGACCTGCGCTTCCCGGAGCTATACCGGCGGCTGTCCAGGGACGGGGCGACGCTGCTCGCGGTCCCGGCGGCCTTCACGATGATGACGGGCAAGGACCACTGGGAGGTGCTCCTGCGCGCCCGGGCCATCGAGAACCAGGCCTACGTGCTGGCGCCGGCCCAGGGCGGGCGGCACTCCGCGGAGCGGCTGACCTACGGCCACGCGATGGTGGTGGACCCCTGGGGGCTGGTGACGGCGCGGGCCTCCGAGGGCGAGGGCCTGGCGGTGGCGCCGGTGGATCCCGAGCTCCAGGCACGCATCCGGCGGAATTTGCCGTGCCTGGCGCACAGGCGGCTGGACTGAGCGAGCGCGCGTGAAGAAGCGCGGGGTGGGGGGCCCTTCCCTCGCGGCTTTTCCGGTTAGAGTGGTCCGCAGGAAGACCCCTCTGGTGAATGGACGACGCTGGCCTCCCCTGTTTTTCGCGGTCGCACTCATGGCCCTTCCTCCCGGCTGCACCGCCGATGAGAAGCCCCGTGGGCCCGCCGAGGCGCCCCTGCCTCCGCCCGTCCCGCGCGCGCACCTGCGGGGGCTGACGGGGGACGTGCAGATCAAGCGCGCGGTGGCGGACGAGTGGAGCCCCGCGCGCGACGAGCTGCCCCTCTACGAGAACGACAAGGTCCGCACCGAGGCCGGGGCCAGCGCCCAGGTGGTGTTCGCCAACGGCAGCACGCTGCACCTGGGGGGCGATTCCCTGGTGGGCATCGCGGAAAGCAAGCTTCGAACGGACGTCACCGTCCTCAGGGGACGGGTGGACGCCACCTTGGAGAAACCGGCCACCCAGTCGCTGTCCGTCACCACTCCATCCGCCACGGTTCGGGCGGGCAGGAAGATTGAATTCCAATGAAGGCCGCCCTCTGGCTCAGCGCGTGGATGGGGCTGTCCGTGGTGCCCTCGACCGTCCCGACCGTGGCGGGGCGCGACGCCCCGGACAGCGCGGCGCTCCCCGGCGGCGCCCCGGCGGCCCCGCGCAAGGCGCCCGGCACGGAGTCGCAGACGGCGCTCAAGGCGCTGGAGATGTCGCGCGCGGCGGTGAAGGCCGCGCCGGATGACGCGCGCCGCCGCGAGGCCGAATCCCGCCTGAAGGACGCGGAGGCGCACTTCCAGGCCGCCCGGTACGCGGAGGCGCTGCACAAGGCGGACGAGGCGTGGGCGCTGCTCAACCCGCCCCAGCCGTCCAACTTCACGGTGGAGGTGGACCACGACGGCGGCACCACCACCGTCACCCACCGCCAGGGGCCTCCCGTCACCGTGGAGGCGCAGCACGCCACCCGCGTGCTGGCCAGGGGCGAGTCCGTGCGCGTGCAGCAGGGCACCGTGCTGCCGGAGCCGCCCGGCGCGCCGCAGCTGGCGCAGCCCGCGGACAAGGCCCGCCTCACGCTGAAGCCCGCGCCCGGCGGGCTGTTGGGGCCGGTGACGCTGTCCTGGTCCTCCGTGGCGGGCGCCACGCGCTACGAGGTGGAGGTCGTCACGGAGGGCGTGGAGGGGGGCGCGGCGCCGGCGCCGGTGCGCTCGGTGGTGGCCGCGCGGCAATGGACGTTGCCGACGCTGCCCGCGGGCCGTTATCGCTGGACGGTGACGGCGGTGAGTCCGGAGCAGGGGCGGTCCCTGCCTTCGCAGACCCGGCGCTTCGAGCTGGCCGCGGAATCACTCGAACTCAACGTCAAGGTGAAGGACGGGTGGCAGAAGTAGCCGCCTCCCGGCGCGAGGAGCCACCACCGTGCGACTGTTCAAGGTCATCCTCCTGCTGATGCTGGTGGTCAGCATCATCCCCACGGTGATGGTGGGCTGGGTGTCGGTGTCCCATACGCGCGAGCTGCTCATCCGCGACGCGCAGGAGCTGGCGCAGGAGCGCGTGAAGCAGCTGCGCCTCAAGGCGGAGAGCTTCCTGGAGGACCCCACCGAGCGGGTGGTGGGGCTGTCCAGCGTGCCGGGCGGCTTCTTCACCCTGCCGCGCGACACGCAGCGGCTGCACATCGCGGCGGTGCTCAACCAGCGCCCGGAGGTGCTGGCGCTCACCGTGTTCGGCGCGGACCGGCAGCGGCTTCCGGGGCTCCAGGCCTTCGCGGTGCACGACATGACGCCCAGCGCGGTGGCGGAGCACGAGGAGCGCGCGCGGGCCCTGCTGGACGAGGGGCTCACCGGGGTGCGCTACTCGGACGTGGTGGCGTCCCACGGCGGAGGCGGTGGGCCGGTGGTGACGCTGGCCTTCCCGGTGGGCGACCCGGTGCAGGGCTACATGGCCGCGGACCTCACGCTCGCGGGCCTGCGGCAGATGGTGGCCCAGGAGCGCGTGGGCAGCACGGGCTTCGCGTACCTGGCGGACCGGCACGGCCGGCTGATCGCCGGCGGCGGAGACCTGGGCGCGGTGGGCGACGACGTGTCCAGGCGGCTGCCCCTGGCGCACCTGCTCAAGCAGCGCCAGGGCACGCCCGACACGGAGCTCTTCCACGTGGGCAACTTCGGCGAGGGGCGCGACGCGGTGGTGTCCGCGTACTCGGTGCTGCCGGAGGCGGGCTGGGCCATCGTCTCCGAGCAGCCGGTGGAGCACGCGTACCGCCAGGTGGAGACCATGGAGC
>JAFADT010000210.1 GCA_023424585.1 Pseudomonadota bacterium | reverse complement strand
CGCCTGCCGTCCGTCTGCGACTTGAGGGCCTCGGCCTGGTAGTACGTGCGGCAGGCGGTGATCACCTCGTCCACGTTGCCCACCATGATGGCCGGCAGGTTGTGCACGGTCAGGCCGATGCGGTGGTCGGTGAGCCGGTCCTGCGGGAAGTTGTAGGTGCGGATCTTCTCGCTGCGGTCGCCGGTGCCCACCTGCCCGCGGCGCATGGAGTCGCGCTCGTTGCGGATGCGCTCCTGCTCGATCTCGTAGAGCTTCGCGCGCAGCATGCGCATGGCCATGGCGCGGTTCTTCGTCTGGCTCTTCTCCTGCTGGCACTTCACCACGATGCCGGACGGCTTGTGGATGAGGCGCACCGCGGAGTCCGTGGTGTTGACGCTCTGGCCGCCGGAGCCCGTGGAGCGCATCACCTGCATCTCGATGTCCGCCGGGTTCACCTGCACGTCCACGTCCTCCGCCTCCGGCATCACCGACACGGTGATGGTGGAGGTGTGGATGCGCCCCTGCGTCTCCGTGGCCGGCACGCGCTGGACCCTGTGAACGCCGGACTCGTACTTCAGGTTGCTGAACACCGCGTCGCCGGACAGCGTCACCGTGGCGTCCTTCACGCCGCCGGCGTTGCCCGCGCTCATGTCCAGGATGTCCGCCTTCCAGCCCCGGCGGTCCGCGTAGCGCAGGTACATCTGCATGACCTCCTCGGCGAAGAGGGCCGCCTCGTCGCCGCCCGCGCCCGCGCGGATCTCCAGGATGACGTTCTTTTCGTCATTGGGGTCCTTGGGCAGCAGGAGGATCTTCAGCTCCCCCTCCAGCGCCTCGCGCTGCGCCTTCAGGCCGGGCAGGGCCTCCTTGGCGTAGGCCTTCTCGTCGGGGTCGGCGCTGGACAGCCACGCCTCCACTTCGTCCAGGTCCGCCAGCACCTTGCGGTAGGTGCGGTAGGTCTCGACGAGCTTCTCCAGCCCGGCGCGCTCCTTGGACACCTTCTGGAGCTTCGCCGTGTCGGCGAGGATATCGGGGTTGGACAGGTCGGCCGTGAGCCGCTCGAAGCGGCGCTCGACCTCTTGCAGTTTGTCGATCATGCGTGGTTCCCGGGGCGTCTTGCCCCGTTGGGCGCCCCGTGGCAAGGGCCGAGGGCGTCAAGGAAAACCTTGGCCGTATGGGCAGCGGCATGTAAGAACGGCCCCCGTCGCCGCCCGGTGCGGCTTGAATCACGCTCAACACGGAGTCCTTCCACATGGCCGCACAGAAGGGGAATCGTTCCAAGAAGAAGCTGAAGAACCGCGCCAAGACCCGGAAGGCGCAGCTGAAGCGCCGCCGCACGCGCTTCAAGCGCGGCCAGCGCAACAACAAGTAGTCCCGGCAGCTACTGCCCCCCTCTCACGCTGGAGGAGGGGGGCGGCGGGCTCCCCGCCCCCTCGGCCTCCAGCGCGGGGAGCATCCGCTCCAGCCCCGGCGTCCCCTGCGACGCGGTGCGCAGCAGGGTCATCACCCCCTCGGCCTCGGCGCCCGTCACGGGCACCGGCTGGACGGGGAACTCGGGGTAGCGGTCGGTCCTGAGGGGCAGCACGTCGCTGGAGACGTAACCCGCGGAGTCGAAGCGCGCCCGCCACAGGACGCTGCGCTTGTCCCGGGGGTTCCAGTTCCCGCCGAACACGAAGTTGCCCAGCGAGTAGAGCACCGGCCTGCCCTGGTACAGCTCCATGGCCTGGAGCACGTGCGGGTGGCTGCCCAGCACCCCCGCCGCCCCCGCGTCGATGGCCGCGTGCGCCAGGCGCACCTGGTAGGGCTCCGGGGTGGTGTTGCCCTCGATGCCCCAGTGGAAGAAGGGCAGCACCAGGTCCGCCTGGGCCTTCGCGCTGGCGATGTCCTCGCGCAGCATCCGCTCCATCGCGTCCACGTCGGAGAAGTGCCCGGCCACGCCCGGCGTGGTGTCCGTGGCGTAGACCTCGCGAGGCTCGATGTTGCGCGTGCCCAGGAAGAAGTAGCCCAGGAACGCGACGCGCAGGCCCCCCACGGTGAGGAGGGCCGGGCGGCGCGCCTCCGCCAGGTCGCGGCCGGCGCCGAAGAAGGGGATGCGCGCGGCCTCCAGGGCGGTGAGGGTGTCCAGGAGCCCCTGCGCGCCGTAGTCCATCATGTGGTTGTTGGCCAGGCTCACCACGCCCACGCGCCCCGCAGTGAGCACGTTCACCAGCTCCGGCCGCGCGCGGAAGTTGAAGTTCTTGGGCAGCTTCTCCGTGCTGTCCGTGTACGGGCACTCCAGGTTCACGACGAACAGGTCGCCCGAGTCCACGATGGGCCGCACCTCGCGGAAGCCGTACGCGAACATCTCCTCGCGCGTCTTCCCCCTGGCCACCTGATCATCGAAGTACTCCTCGTAGTGGTAGCCCACCGTCACGTCTCCGCCCACCACCAGCGTCACCGGGCGGGCAGGGGCTGGAGGGGCCGGCTGGGCCTCGGGATGTCCGCTACTGGACCCGGGCGGCGCGGCGGGCGGGGCCTCGCGCGGCGGGCCCTCCGGGGGGGCGGTGGGCTCCCTGGCCGGAGGAGGGGCCGCGGGCGTCACGGGGCGGGGGTGACAGGCGGCGAGCGACAGCAGGAGCAACAGGGCGGCGTGGCGCATGGGCAAGGGGAAACTCTACCTTGCACGGGGAATCACGCGACGCGTAGATTGCCCCGCGTCCATGGCCCGGGAAAAGGACAACATCGCTCTGTCAGACGAGCACAACACCCGCGGCATCGAGCTGGCGGACCGGGGCTGGCTGGACGAGGCCATCAAGGAGTTCCGGAAGGCCATCGACCTGGACCCCACGTCTGCGCACGCGCACGACAACCTGGCCACGGTCTACGCGGAGAAGAAGCAGTTCCGCGAGGCGCTGGCGGAGTACCTCACCGCGCTGAAGCTGGAGCCGGAGAGCGCCACCGCGCACTACAACCTGGCCTGCTTCCTCTCCACCCACGCCAGCGAGATGGCCGTGGAGGAGTACAAGGAGGCCATCGAGCTGGACCCGGAGTACCCGGACGCCCACCTGAACCTGGGGCTCACCTACGCGGACCAGGGGCGGGTGGAGGAGGCGATGCGCGAGCTGCACGCCGCCATCGAGCTGGACCCCCAGGACGCCTTCCCCCGGCACGAGCTGGCGGCGCTGATGATGGACGAGGGGGACTACCGCTCGTCCATCACCCAGCTGAAGGAAGTGGTGCGGCTGGAGCCGGACAACTTCGAGGCGCAGCTGGACCTGGGCATCTGCTACGCGCAGAAGGGCTTCTACGCGGAAGCGGAGCGCGCCTACGAGCGCGCCCGGGCGCTCAACCCGGAAGACCTCCTGCTCAACTACAACCTGGCGGCGCTGTACGCGCTGTGGGGCCGGCCGAAGGACGCCGTGCAGTACCTGCAGAAGTCGCTGGCGGCGGACCGGCAGAAGGTCCTGGGGTGGCTGTCCGCGGACCCCATGTTCGACGTGCTCAAGGGCGATCCGGACTTCGAAGCCCTCTTCTGAGGGAACCACGCAATGGAATGGGTTTTCCTGGGGCTGGCGCTGCTGCTGGTCGTCGCGAACGGCTTCTTCGTGGCGACGGAGTTCGCCATCGTGAAGATCCGCGCCACGCGCCTGCAGTCCCTGGTGGACGAGGGCACGCCGGGCGCGGCCACGGCCCTGAAGATGGTCAGCGAGCTGGACGCCTACCTGTCCGCCACGCAGTTCGGCATCACGCTCGCGTCGCTGGGCCTGGGCTGGCTGGGGGAGCCCGCCTTCGAGCACCTGCTGCACCCGGTGGTGGACAAGGTGCTGCCGGAGGCGCTGGCGGCGAGGTACGGCTCCACCGCCGCGGGCATCATCGGCTTCAGCATCATCACGTTCCTGCACATCGTGATGGGGGAGCTGGCGCCCAAGAGCGTGGCCATCCAGCGCGCGGAGCAGACGACGCTCGCGGTGGCGCTGCCCATGCGCGCGTTCTACTTCCTCTTCTACCCGGCCATCCGGCTGCTCAACTGGCTGGCGGCGCTGGTGCTCAAGGCCTTCGGCCTGCACTCGGCCAGCGAGTCGCACGAGGCCACCAACGAGGACGAGCTGCGCGTCATCCTGCACAGCTCCGCGGAGGCCGGCGCCATCACCACGGCGCGGGCGGAGCTGCTGGAGCGCGCGCTGGAGATGGCGGAGAAGACGGCGCGGCAGGTGATGGTGCCGCGCAACCAGATGCGCTACCTGGACGTGGAGGAGCCGCTCGAGAAGAACGTCATCGACGCGCGCGCGTCCGGGCACACGTGGCTGCCGGTGTGCCGGGGCAACCTCGACGAGCTCGAGGGCGTGGTGAACGTGAAGGACCTGTTCTTCCTGCTGTCGCGTGGCGAGCTGCGCAGCCTTTCCCAGGTGCAGCGCCCGGTGCTCTTCATCCCGGAGAACGCGACGCTGGAGCAGCTGCTGGCGGAGTTCCGCCGCCGGCGCCGGCAGATCGCCATGGTGGTGGACGAGCACGGCGGCACGTCCGGGCTGGTGACCATCGCGGACGTGGTGGCGGAGGTGGTGGGCGACGTGGCGGAGCTGGGCCGGCGCGTGGAGGAGGTGCGGGCGCTGCCCGGCGGCCGCTTCGAGCTGCCCGGCACCGCGCAGCTGGACGACCTGGAGGCCCAGCTGGACGTCACCTTCGACCTGGACGACGAGGAGAAGGGCGAGGTCACCACCATCGCCGGCTACCTGATGACGAAGCTGGGCCGGGTGCCGGAGAAGGGCGACAGCTTCAAGCTCGACATGTGGCGCATCCTCGTGGAGGAGGTGGACGGCCCCCGCGTGGTGCGCGTCACGGTGGAGCCGCAGGCGCGCCCCACGGTGGGGCCCAAGGACGGCCGCCCCTCGGAGCCGCCCGTGCCCTCCGGCGAGACGGGCTGAAGCGCTAGCTCTTGGTGGGCTGCTTCACGGCCTTCTTCTTCGCGCCGCCCTGGACCGCCGCGGGCTTCACCTTGGCGTGGGGCCGGTCCACCTTGAGCAGCTCCAGGTTCGTCTCTCCGTCCGTGGTCAGCTTGAGGATGCCCACCTCCGGCGCGAACCACATGAAGCTCTCCATGGAGCGCCCCTCCGCGCCGGGGCGGCTGGCGCGGGCCGTGGTGATGTTCCTGATCTTCAGCGCCTTGAAGGTGCCCGCCTGGACGGTGATCTCCTCCTCGCCCACCACCGTGGCCTCCTTGTCGAAGGTCGTGGCGATGATGGGGCGCAGGCCGCCCTTCTTCGCCGGCGGCTGGAGCTTCACCGACAGGCTGTTCTTCCAGGTGCCCCCCGGCACCATCACGGACGGCGCCGGCACGGCCGCGCCCTCCGCGTTCACCACCTGCACGTCCATGCCGGACGCGGACAGGAGCGTGCCCTCCAGGCCGCCCAGGCCCGTGCGCACGCCGTCCGCGTCGCAGGTGAGGTCCGTCTTGCCGCTGCGCCCCTTGAGGCTCACCGCCAGCGTGGCCTTCACCGTCCCGTCCGCGGCCGGGGCGACGTCCTTCGTCGTCAGCACCAGCTCCGACGAGCGGCCGGCCCGGTAGGTCAGCGTCAGGCCGTCCTCCATGGGAAACCAGGGGTTCGGACAGGGGGCCGGCGCCGCCGCCACCACCATGTCAGACCGGGGTGCTACCTGGGACGTCGGAGACGCGCCCACGAGGAGCGACAAGGCAAGCAAGGGCTGGAACGTAGGACGCCTCCAGAAAGGTCAAGAGGAAGGTAGGGTGGGCCGACTGCTTTGCAAGGGTGACGCAGGGACGCTCGCCTACCGGCCTGTAGCACGTCACATAGGGTCATGCGTGGCATGGTCACGCTTGATCCCCGGCGGGGTGGATTGGTACTCCTGCCGAACGCTGCGGAGCCGATTTTCCGGCCTCGCGCGCGTTTTCACCCGCTTCACCGTCGGCCTGTAGGGAGGCCCGCTGGCATGCGAATCAAGCGCCTGGACATCACCGGCTTCAAGTCGTTCATGGAGCGGAGCGTCTTCTCCTTCGACGAGGGGGTCACCGGCGTCGTCGGCCCCAACGGGTGTGGCAAATCCAACGTCGTGGACGCCATCCGCTGGGTGATGGGCGAGCAGAGCGCGAAGAACCTGCGCGGCCGCGGCATGGAAGACGTCATCTTCAACGGCTCGGAGAACAAGCCGCCCCTGTCCATGGCGGAGGTGTCGCTCACCTTCCTCGTGGACGACACGGACACGCTGGCGCCCCAGTACCAGGGCTTCAGCGAGATCACCGTGACGCGCCGCCTCTTCCGCAACGGCGACTCCGAGTACCTCATCAACAAGACGGCCTGCCGCCTGCTGGACATCACCGAGCTGTTCCTCGGCACGGGCGTGGGCACCAAGGCCTACTCCATCATCGAGCAGGGCCGCGTGGGCCTCATCGTCTCCAGCAAGCCGGAGGACCGCCGGCACCTCCTGGAGGAGGCCGCGGGCGTCACCAAGTACAAGGCCCGCCGCAAGGCCGCCGAGCGCAAGCTGGAGGCCACCGAGGCCAACCTCCTGCGCGTCAACGACATCACCGGCGAGCTGGAGAAGCGGCTCGACACGCTGTCGCGCCAGGCGAAGAAGGCGGAGAAGTACCGCAAGCTCAAGGCGCGCATGCGGGAGATTGATTTGCACTCCGCCAGCCACCGCTCCCTGGAGCTGATGGCGGAGAAGCGCGTGCTCCAGTCGCGCCTGGAGAACCTGGGCGGCGAGGAGCGCGAGGGCCTGGACAAGGTGAAGGAGCTGGAGGAGGTCATCACCCGGCGCCGCGCGGAGCTGGACGCGGAAGGGGCGGCCCTCCAGCAGTACGCCGGCGAGGTGCACGCGCTGGAGAGCGCCCTGCAGCGCGACGCGCAGGAGCTGGCCTACGGCCGCCGCGACTTCGAGGAGACCGGCGCGCGCGTGGAGTCCGCGCAGGCGGAGCTGGACGCGCTGCTCGCGCGGCAGGCCGAGGTCGTGCAGACCATGACGGCCCGCGAGGCGGAGCTGTCGGGCATCGCCGGCTCGTACAAGGAAGACGAAGTGGCCATGCAGGTGGCCCTGGAGGAGCAGCGCCGTGTCTCCGTGCTCCAGACAGAGGTCTCCCTGCGCCTGGAGCAGGAGCGGGCGGGGCTGGTCGCCGTGGCCACGCGCCTGGCGAACCACGAGAGCAACCTGGTCAACCTCGCGCGCCAGCGCGCGGACCTGGAGGCCCGCCGCGCGAAGCTCGCCGGTGAGCTGGAGGCCCTCCGCGCCCAGGAGCAGGCGCTGGACGCCGTGCGCACCCAGGCGGCCAGGCACGTGGAGGACACGCGCCACCTGGCCTCCGAGCTGGCCGAGCGCCGGGGCCACGAGGAGGAGGCCCTCACCCGCACGCGCGAGGCCTTCACGGAGAACGAGGTCCAGGTCATCGCGCTGCGCGAGGAGCTGAGCGACAAGCGCAGCCGCCTGTCCTCCCTGGAGGACATCCAGAAGAACTACGACGGCTTCGACCGGGGCGTGCGCGCCGTCATGGTGCGCGCCGCGGAGGCCGCCCGCGAGCAGGGCATCTTCGGCCTGGTGGCGGATGTCCTCACGGTCACCTCCTCGCGCTACGAGCGCGCGGTGGAGGCCGCCCTGGGCGAGCGGCTCCAGCACGTCATCGTGGACAGCCGCGAGAAGGGCGTGGAGCTGGTGGAGTACCTGAAGGGCCACGCGGAAGGGCGCGGCACCTTCCTGCCGGTGCCCTCCATGGAGCAGGCCCGGGCCTTCGTGGAGCCGGACCTCACGCGCCCGGGCGTGCTGGCGCACGCGCTCAAGGAGGTGTCCTGCGAGCCCGCGCTGGAGCCGGTGCTCAAGCTGCTCCTGGGCGACGTGGTCATCGTCCAGGACCTGGTCGCCGCGCGCGAGTACGCGGAAGGCACCTCCACGCCGGTGACGCTCGTCACGCTGGACGGCGAGGTGTTCCGCGCGGACGGCTCCATCACCGGCGGCGAGCGCGAGGGCGCGGCGGTGGGCGCGCTCCAGAAGAAGCGCGAGATCGCGGAGCTGGCGGCGGAGGTCGCCCGCGTGGAGGAGCGCTACAACGAGATCCTGACCCGCCACTACACGCTCCAGAAGCAGATGGGGCAGGCGGAGGCCGTCCTCAAGGGCCTGGGCAAGGAGCAGCACGCGGAGGAGGTCAACCTGGCCAGCCAGGAGAAGGACCTCCACAAGGCGAGCGAGGACCTGGCCCGGGTGCGCGAGCGGCTGCGCGCCCTGGAGGGCGAGGAGGGGCAGCTCGCGCAGAGCCACACCGCGCTCGCCAACGAGGAGGAGGCCAGCCGCGGCGAGGTGGCCCACGGCCAGGCGGACCGCGAGGCGCGCGAGGAGCGCGTGCGCCAGTACGCGGGGGAGCTGGAGGGCCTGCGCCAGCGCGCGGACACGGCGTCCGCGGACCTGATGGGCCTGCGCGTGAAGGTGGCCGCCGGCAGCGAGCGCGGCGAGTCCGCCCGCAAGGAGCTGGAGAGCCTGGTGGCGCAGCGCCGCGACATGGAGGCGCGCGTCAGCCGCCTGCAGGGCACGGTGACGGAAGGCCGCGCCAGGGTGGAGCTGCTGCAGGGCCGGCTCGCGGAGCTGGAGTCCACCCGCGAGCAGCGGGCGGAGGAGCACCGCGCGGCCGCGGAGACCCTGGAGGCCCGCCGCGCCGCGCACGCCACCGCCACCGCGGAGGTGCGCGAGCAGGACACCGCCTTCCGCGAGCTGCGCGGCCGCCTGGACGAGCTCATGCAGGGCCTGTCGCAGATCACCCTGCGCGAGAAGGAGATCGGCCTGGAGCTGGAGCACCTGGCCGCCGGCATCCGCGAGCGCTACCAGCTGGAGCTGGCCGCGGAGCTGCACAACTACCACCTGCTGGCGCCCCTCTCGCCGGAGGTGGAGAGCGAGCTCAAGGACCTGCGCGCGCAGGTGGAGAAGATGGGGGAGATCAACCTCACCGCCATCGACGAGCACGCGGAGCTGTCCAAGCGCTTCGAGTTCCTCTCCGCCCAGCGCCAGGACCTCACGGCGTCCATCAGCCAGCTGAAGGAGGCCATCGTCCGCATCGACGCGACCAGCCGCGAGCGCTTCAAGCAGACCTTCGACGTGGTGAACGACAAGTTCCAGGCCATCTTCCCGCGCCTCTTCGGCGGTGGCCGCGCCAGCCTCGTGCTGACGCAGGAGGGCCCCAACGGCGAGCCGGGCGTCGAGATCGTGGCCCAGCCGCCGGGCAAGAAGCTCCAGAGCGTCAACCTGCTCTCCGGCGGCGAGAAGGCCCTCACCGCCGTGGCGCTCATCTTCGGCATCTTCCTCATCAAGCCCACGCCCTTCTGCCTCCTGGACGAGGTCGACGCCCCGCTGGATGAGGGCAACGTGGGCCGCTACAACGACATGGTGAAGGAGATGAGCAACCAGTCGCAGTTCATCCTCATCACCCACAACAAGCGCACCATGGAGATCGCCGACACGCTCTACGGCGTCACCATGGAGGAGCCCGGCATCTCCAAGCTCGTCAGCGTGAAGATACGCGAGGCGACCGCGCACAACGACGACAAGGTCCCCGCCGCGTCGTAGGGCGCGCGGCAGGGCAGGGCCCACCGCTGAAAAGCAGACGGGCGCTCCGGGATGTCCTCCGGAGCGCCCGTTCTCATTTCAGGAGCCGCGTGCCGCGAAGGGCTACTTCTTCTTCGTCGGGGCGTAGCTCTTCTTCGGGCAGGCGCCCTGGTCCGCGGCCAGCCGCTGCTGGGCGGCGGAGAGGTCCTTCTGGGTGTTGGCCAGGGCCTCCTGGCTGGCGGTCTCCACCGGGGCCCAGTCTTCCTTCTGGGCCTTGAGCTCCTGCACCAGCGTCAGCGTCGTCTGGTCCACGCTCTCCTGCGTCTTGAGCGCGTCCACCCACTGGGTGGCGGCCTCCACCAGGGCGTTGCACTTGGAGGACAGCTCGTCGAAGAGCTTGTAGTCCTTCGTCTTGGTGTACTTCTGCACGACGGCGTCATACGTGTCCGCCGCGTTGGTGCGCGCGCCGAAGGCGATGGCGGACGCGGCGGCCGTCTGGGTGCGCGCCAGCTCCAGCTGGAAGAAGCGCAGCTCCGGCGGCATGCTCGCGGAGGCCTCCACCGGGGCCTGCGAGTTGAAGAACACGAAGCGGAAGGGGAACTTCAGCTCGCCCGTCGTGGACGCCGGCATGGCGGCGATCTTCGCCTGCATGCAGGCCGCCAGCTGGTCGCCCTCGGTGCTACCGGAGGGCTTGAAGACGACCTCCGTCGGGTTGGGCTGGCCCTTCACGATGTGGATGTCGGCGCTCAGCACCGGCGGCGTGGACGCCTTGTAGCCGGCGAAGCAGTCACACCAGCTCTTCTGCGCCAGGCGCACCGCGCCGGAGAAGTCCGAGCCCTCGTTGATGCCCAGGGTGACGGACGGGTTGTTGGCGGTGGCGTGGTCGTACTCGTACGTGGCCTCCACGGGCTTGGCGTCCGCCGCCAGCGGCGCGGGCTTCACGCGCGTGTCCAGCACGTTCTGGATGCAGGCCGTGCCGGCCGGGGTGAGGTTGTCACCGGAGACGGCGTGCGTGGCGCCCTGGGCGTTGACGGTCGTCTTCACCGTCACCTTGGTGCTGGCCGCCGGGCCGCGGTGGGCCGGGTCCACCAGGCACTCCAGCACGTCCGGACGGACGCTCAGGAGCGCGCCCACGAGGACGCCCTCGTTGGCGGGGGCGGGCAGGGTCTGCTCGTGCGGGAAGCAGGTCGCCAGGTCGAACGGGGGCTGGTTGGTGATGCGCAGCCGCTCTTCCTTGGTCATCTGCTTCTGACCTTCGGTGGCATCGGTCTTCTGCTGGCCCGCACAGGCGGCGGTGAGGATGACGGAGGCGACGGCGAGACGCTTCAGCATGGTGAGGCTTTCTCCCGGTTGGGGTGGTGGGGACTGCGGTCGGGCGCTCACTTCTCCAGGCCCTCGGCGTTCTTGAGGTCCTTGAGGCGGAGCCCGTTCTTCTTCAACAGGCGGTAGAGGCTCTGCATGGACAGGCCGGTGCGCTGCTCCGCGGCCTTCATGTCGAAGGCCACCTCGCGCATCACCTCCGCGAAGTACAGCCGCTCGAAGTCCGCGAGCACCCGGTCCTTCGCTTCGTGGTACGGCATGCCGGTGACGATGGCGGCCACGTTGGTGGCGGGCTCCGCGCCTTCCGTGCGCTTGGGCGTGTGCGCCAGGAAGTCCAGCCAGCTGGTGTTGCCCGTCTCCTGCATCAGCGCGCCGCGCTCCAGCACGTTGCGCAGCTCGCGCACGTTGCCCGGCCAGTCGTAGCCCTCGAAGAGGGCCAGCGTCTGCGGCGTCAATTCCAGCGCGGCCTTCATGCCGCGCGACAGGGCCTGCGAGAGCGTGGGGATGTCGTCGCGGCGGGTGCGCAGGGGCGGCAGCCGCACGCGCGCCACCGCGAGCCGGAAGTAGAGGTCCGCGCGGAAGCGGCCCTGGCGCACGTCCTCCTCCAGGTTGCGGTGCGTGGAGGCGATGACGCGCACGTCCACCGCCACCGGCTGCCCGTCCAGCGACGGCACCTCGCGCGTCTCCAGCACGCGCAACAGCTTGCCCTGCACGGACAGGGGCAGCTCGCCCACCTCGTCCAGGAAGAGGGTGCCGCCGCGCGCCGCCTCGAAGATGCCGCGCGCGCCCTTGTCCTCGTTCTCCCCGGCGCGCAGCCCGCCGAACAGCTCGCGCTCCGCCTTCTCCTCGGAGATGAGGTTGCAGTCCACGACCTTGAAGGCGCCGTGGCGGCGCAGCGAGTGCTGGTGCACCGCGCGCGCGGCCAGCTCCTTGCCCGTGCCCGTCTCACCCTCGATGAGCAGGTTCATGTCCTCGCGCGCGATGCGGCGCAGCTCCGTGAAGACCCAGCGCATCTTCTCCGAGCTGCCCACGAGCTGCCCGAAGGACTCCGCGCCCGCGACCTCCACCTCCGTCGCGCGGGCGGCCACCTTCACCGCGAGCTTCGTCTTGCCCAGCTCCACCTTGTCGCCGCTGGAGACGAAGGCCTGCAGGATGCGGCGCCCGTCCAGGAACGTGCCGTTGCGGCTGCCGGTGTCGCGCAGCAGGAGGCCCTGCGGCAGCCGCTCCACCTCCAGGTGGCGGCGGCTCACCGTCGGGTCGCTCAGCACCAGGTCCCCCGCGCCGTCAGAGCCCACGCGCACCAGCGAGTCCCGCGTCGTGACCTTCTTGCCCTTGTCCGGGCCGGACACCACTTCCACTGTCCACTCATGAAGGGGAACGCGGGTGGCCTGGCCTTCGCGCTCCGCGTGGACGGTTTCGGTGACATCCGGTCTGTCAGTCATGTTCACGGACCCCTGGTCTCAACGGGGCGTGGGGGGCAAAAACACCCCTCGTCGCCCTGAGTCCCGCCTCTTTAGGGGGGACTGGACACAGGGGGCAAGCGGAAGAAGTGGATCCGGAAACGTCCGTTGAAGGTGAAGACAGAAGGGGCCCATCCGCCCCTACCGGGGACGTCGGGCCGGCCTTCCAGCCTCTCTTCGCGCGCGTCAGTACGTCGCGGGTGCGTCGCTCGCGGGGAACGACTCCTTGGACTGCTCGTCCACCGCGTCGTCGCCGGGGCCTCCGCCCGAGCGCACGGTGGCGTTGGTGGGGCCCTTCACGTCGCGCGTGGGCACCTTCCTGGCCGGGCCCTTCGCCGCGCGGCCCCGCGCGTTCATCATGCGCGCGCCCAGCAGGTTCTTGGCGCGCTCGGCCAGGTTTCGCTGCTCCTCCTGCCAGTCCCGGAAGAGCTGCGCCAGCTCCTGGTCCCCCGCGGCCTCCGCGTCGCGCAGGTACTGCTCGCTCACCGACGCGCCCTTGAGCAGGTGGTAGAGCGTGCTGATGAGGTCGTGGTGTTCATCCCGGGTCCCGGTGACTTCCTGTCCGCCCGCCATGGTGTTCCTCCCGCGAAAGGGGTGAAGGTCCTGGCGGAGAAGGTAGGCACGCGGGGAAGCGGGTGGCGTCCGGACCCGGGGCCCGGCCGCCTGGCCGCCTATGCGTGGAGCATGGGATCCAGCTTGCCCTCGCGGTCGAGCGCGGCCATGTCGGAGTAGCCGCCCACGTGCGTGTCCCCGATGAAGATCTGCGGCACGGTGCGCTGACCGTTGCTCAGCTCCACCAGCTTCGCGCGGGCCTCGTCGTCCCCGGTGACGTCCACCTCCTCGTAGGCCACGCCCTTGCGCTTGAGCAGGTCCTTCGCCCGCACGCAAAAGCCACAATAGGTCGTCGTGTAGATCTTCACGGGCTTCATGGACTTCCTCCTGGCTCTCTTGATGCCAAACCTAAGGGTCGGTTGCACGCGGGGCCACGGCCTTCGCGCGCGCCTGGCTCCCTGAAAAAACACGACGGCCCCCGGAGCCAGGTGGGCGCCGGAGGCCGTCAAGTCCCGTCCCCTGGAGCAGCGGGGAAGGGTGGGGTGACTACATGCCCATGCCG
>JAFADT010000114.1 GCA_023424585.1 Pseudomonadota bacterium | reverse complement strand
GGGGAGGGCCCCGCGCTGGTGGTGGCGCCCACGTCCCTGCGCGGCAACTGGGCGCGCGAGGCCACGCGCTTCGCGCCGTCCCTGCGCGTGCACCTCTGGCAGGACGCGGACCGGGAGGCCCTGCCGTCCCAGCTGAAGCCCCGGGACGTGCTGATCATCAGCTATGGCCTGCTGGCGCGGGATGCCACCAGGCTCGCGGACGTGACGTTCACCACCCTGGTGGTGGATGAGGCGCAGGCGGTGAAGAACCCGGACACGGCCAGGGCCCGCGCACTGCGCACCGTGAAGGCCGAGGCCCGCGTGGCCCTCACCGGCACGCCGGTGGAGAACCGCCTGTCCGAGCTGTGGAGCCTCTACCACCTGCTGTTCCCCGGCCTGCTGGGCGGGCGCGAGTCCTTCCACGCGCGCTTCGCCACCCCCATCGAGCGGGACCGCGACGCCGACGCCCGCGCCTCCCTGGCCCGGCTGGTGCGGCCCTTCCTCCTGCGCCGCACCAAGGCCCAGGTGGCGCGCGAGCTGCCCCCGCGCGTGGACACGGTGGTGCCGGTCACCCTGTCGGAAGCCGAGCGGCGCCTGTACGACGACGTGCGGCTGGCGGCGCTGGCCCGGCTGGGGGAGGGGACCGCCGGCGGGGACCGGCGCTTCGAGATGCTGGCCGCGCTCACCCGGCTGCGGCTGGCCGCGTGCCACCCCCGGCTCGTCGACGCGGACTCGGGGCTGGCCTCCTCGAAGCTGGAGCGGGTGCTGGAGCGGGTGGAGGAGCTGCTGGCGGAGGGGAGCCGCGCGCTCGTCTTCAGCCAGTTCGTGCGCCACCTGAGCCTAGTGCGCGACGCGCTCGCGGCCCGGGGCATCGCGTTCCAATACCTGGACGGGCGGACCCCCGCCGCGGAGCGGCAGGCCCGCGTCGAGGCCTTCCAGCGAGGGGAGGGCGCGCTCTTCCTCATCTCGCTCAAGGCGGGCGGCACCGGCCTCAACCTCACCGGCGCCGACCACGTGCTTCACCTGGACCCGTGGTGGAACCCCGCCGTGGAGGACCAGGCCTCGGACCGGGCGCACCGCATCGGGCAGACGCGCCCCGTCACCGTGTCGCGGTTCGTGTCGGAAGGCACCATCGAGGAGGCCATCCTGGCCCTCCACGCGGAGAAGCGGGACCTGGCGGACAGCCTGCTTTCGGAAGCGGATGGCGCCGCCGCCCTGTCGCCGGAGCAGCTGCTGGGCCTGCTGCGCTTCGGCGCTGACGCGCACGCGGATTGAGGCCGCCGGGCGCCGGGCGCGGCGTTTCTGGAATAGGGTGCGGTGCCGCCCGTTCCCGGGCGCCGCCGAGGTCCCTCCCCAGGAGCAAGGATGTTCCGTCCGCCGTTGTCGTGGTTCGCCTGTCTGGCCCTCCTGGGTGCACCCCAGGCCGGGGCCCAGGCCGTCTCCGAGCCGTCCGCGAAGCCCGCCGCCTCCACCCCCGTCGCGAAGCTGGGCTCGGACATCCAGGCCCGCACGCTGAAGAACGGGCTCACCGTCATCGTCTGGCCGGACCACGACATCCCCAACGTGGCGCTCGCCAACTGGTTCCGCGTGGGCAGCCGCAACGAGCGCCCCGGCATCACCGGCCTGTCCCACTTCTTCGAGCACATGATGTTCAACGGCGCGAAGAAGTACGGCCCCGGTGAGTTCGACCGCGTCATGGAGGCCAACGGCGGCTCCAACAACGCCTTCACCTCCGAGGACGTCACCGTCTACCTGGACTGGTTTCCGGCGTCCGCGCTGCCCCTCATCCTCGACCTGGAGCAGGACCGGCTCCAGTCGCTCTCCTTCGACCCCAAGGTCATCGAGTCCGAGCGCGGCGTCGTCTACTCCGAGCGCCGCTCCTCCGTGGACAACGACAACAGCGGCGCGCTGCAGGAGCAGGTGCAGGCCACCGCCTTCGTCGCGCACCCGTACCAGATCCCCGTCATCGGCTGGCCGTCCGACATCGAGTCCTGGCGCATGGAGGACCTCCAGCAGTACTTCAAGACGTACTACGCCCCCAACAACGCCACGCTCGTGCTCGCGGGCGACCTGGAGCCGGCCCGCGTCTTCGAGCAGGTGGAGGCCACGCTGGGCACCATCCCCGCGCAGCCCGCGCCGGAGCCCGTGCGCACCCTGGAGCCCGAGCAGCAGGGCGAGCGGCGCATCGTCGTGAAGAAGCTGGCCCAGTCCCCGCTGCTCCAGGTCGCCTACCACGGCCTCGCCGCCAACGACCCGGACATGGAGACGCTGGAGCTCCTGGGCCTCATCCTCTCGCACGGGGACTCGTCGCGCCTGCACCGCAAGCTGGTGGACGAGGCGCGCGTGGCCATCCGCGTCCGGAGCGCCACCGCTGGAGGGTTCGACCCTTCGCTCGTGTGGTTCGCCGTGGACCTGCCGCCGGGCGGCGACCTGGCGAAGGCCGAGGCGCTGCTCACCGCGGAGCTGGCCCGCGTGGTGAAGGACGGCGTCACCGACGCGGAGCTGCGCAAGGCGCGCAACGTCGCGCTGGCCACCTTCTGGCGGAAGCTGGAGACCAACAGCGGCCGCGCCCGCGAGCTGGGGAACGCCGCCACCTTCCGGGGCGACTGGAGGACCCTGCTCGACGCGCCCGCGCGCTACGAGAAGGTCACCCGCGACGGCGTGAAGGCGCTGGCCGCCCGCATCTTCAACCCCGACCACCGCACCGTGGGCTGGCTCGTCCCCACCCCGGCTCCCGCTGCCCCGGCCCCCAAGGAGGCCGCGCGATGAGTGCTCCCTTCCGCCTTCGCTCCGCCGGACCCCACGCGATGAACGCTCCCCGCCGTCCCGACCTGCGCATGAT
>JAFADT010000087.1 GCA_023424585.1 Pseudomonadota bacterium | reverse complement strand
CCTGGAGGCCCTGCGCGAGGCCGTGCTGGAGGTGGCCCGCGTGGGCCGCGAGGCCGCCCGGAAGCCGCCCGCCCCGGTGCAGGTGTCGCTCCCGCCCGCGCCGCAGGCCCCCCAGGCTCCGGCCACGGACCTGGCGCCGTACCTCAAGCACCTGGCGCAGCTGCTCAAGGCCCTCACGGAGCGCGTGGCCACTGCGGCGGAGGCGCCCACGCTCGTCAACGCGCCCATCCCCCAGGCGCCTGCCCCGGACTTCGGCCCGTACCTGGCGCAGCTCGCCAAGGCCATCACGGCCCTGGCGGACCGGCCCGTGTCGGTGTCCATGCCTTCACCCGCGGAGGGGCTCCAGCGCGCGGCGAACGGCCCGTCCCCGGCGGAGCTCAGCCGGCAGATCGAGCTGGTGGAGGGCGCGCTGCTGCCCCTGGAGCGCGCCGCCCGCCGCAACGTGCAGGGCGAGGGTGAGGGCATCAAGGCGCTCCAGGTCTGGCAGGGCGTCACCGAGGCCCTGGAGCTGCTGCGCGGCATGCTGCGGCGCTAGGGATTGGACGAACGTCGCGGGTGTCTTCACACCCGCGGGAAGCGCGGACGGTCGACGGAGGAAAGCGCTTTCGTGGCTGGCATTGACCTTTAAGGGGGGCGGCGCAGCACCAACCCCCTAGGTCAGTGCCATGCGGCAGGGATCAAGCACGTCGCCCCGGATACGCTGTCGATCGTCCGCTCCGCCGAATTGACCCCGACCACGCTGGGGAGCTCCATCTACTCCGGAGTCCTGGGCATTGCTCCGGACGGCACGACGCTGATCGTCACTGGCACCAAGAACGTCCCGATCTCCGGAGAGACGGGCTCGGGGGACCACGATGTGGCTGTCTTCCCGAACTTCTTCACCAGCACCCTGAATCGCACTGTTGTCGCATACTGAAAGCAATTCGTTGCCAATGACTTTGATTCGCTGACGGACGGGCGGTGGAGGGCGCGCCTACTTCTGGGGCGCGAACTGCTCCGCCCCGTCCACGCTGTCGTCGTCCAGCACCTTCTCCACGGAGTCCACCAGCTGCTGGCCGTCACTGGCGGTGACTCGCAACTGGAAGCGCCCCTCGCCCACGCCGGAGTCGGTGACGAAGTAGTTGTAGCTCTCGCGCCGGAGCGCCTGCCAATCGCCATCGCGCTTCCACTCGAGCTTCTGGATGGGCAGCCGGTGGTTGCGCACCTGGATGGCCGTCCACCAGGGGTTGCTGCCGTCCTTGAAGTGATACTTCACCGGACCGGCCACGTCGCAGGACACCGGCGTCCAGGTGATGTCCACGCGGCCGTCCTCCATCTCCGCCACCTTGGCGAAGGCCTCGCGCGACAGGTCCAGGTGGCCCTTCTCGCACTCGGGGCACTGATCCACGATGCGCACGCGCACGCTGCCCTTGGGCCCGATGATGTCCACGCACGCGCCGCAGACGGCGCTGTTGTCGTACTGCTCGTGGTTCATCGCGGCCACCATCAGGTCGCCGCCCTTGTCGAAGCTGCAGTTGCCGGCCCCGGTGGCGTCGTAGTAGGTCGCAATCCCTTTCTGCTCCGAGCCCAGGGTCACGCCACCCCCAGAGGCCGAATCATCGCAAGCCCCACAGGCAAGCGTGGCCAGGGTCAAAACCAGCGAGGTCTTCCACGAAGCGGGTCGGTTCATACCGCGCACTATACACGCGTCGCTCCGCGTCAACGGCAGACGCGCCTCCGTGCATTGGTTCTGTCAGACAGTCTTGTTAGCGTCCGGGCCTTCCCCCTCCCAAAAGAGAAAGGAATTCCCATGCTGATCAAGTTGACGTCCGTGGTGTGTCTGGGGTCTGCCCTCGTGCTCTCCGCCTGTGGCGCGCCGGAGCAGGAGGATGGCGCGGAGCTGGCGCAGCAGGGCGCGCGGCTGACGACGGCGTCCTCGCAGGGCTGTGACTACGAAGCGACCACGGTGCAGATCACCACCTCGCCGCCGCAGTACGACATCGTGGTGACCCGCACGGGCGGCGCCAGCTGTACCCTGACGATTGGCGCGTCGCAGGTGATCCAGACCGTCCCGCTCAGCCCCCCGGGCACCGTGTCCCTCTCCGGCTCCAGCCTGGGGCTCGCGGTGGGCTTCGTGATGCGGAACGGGTGGACCGGCTCGGCCGCCAACATCATGGCCGTGCGGGCGGTGGACCCCACGACGCTCTCCACCACGCGCAACGCGGACATCTACTGCGACTACATGACGGGCAGCATCAGCACCGGCGGCCTCAGCGTCAGCAGCTCCGGGACCCACGTGAGCGCCTCCGGCACCAAGGCGTGCAAGATCGGCGGCAAGTCGGGGACCTACTGGGCGGCGAGCTTCGCCGACTTCTTCACCACCACCACGCCCCCCGTCATCACCGTCATCTGACGTCCCCTTGAAAAAAGCCCAGCCCGCCACCGGTGCATCCCCGGTGGCGGGCTGGGCCCCCCTTGCTGCGCGTTCCCCGTGGGGCGTGCTGGGGCTCCCGTTCAGCGGCCGCTGGCGGACGCGGTGGTCAGCGCGCGGGCCTGGCCGATGAGGCGAACGAACTCGGTGCGGTCGGCGTCACCGGCCACGGCGCCCTCCGCCAGCTTCTGCGTGGTGGCCAGGCTCCAGCCCTCGGCGGCCGGCGCGGCGCGGAGGATGTCCGCGGTGGCGGCCACGGCGACGGCGAAGCGGAAGTCCGCGGACGCGGCGTCCAGGGACGGCTTCAGGTTGGCGCGGGTGAGCGGGAAGGCCTGCTCCTTGGCCTCCGTGCCGTTGGGCGCCTTGGCGCGGATGCGCACCGTGGCCAGCGCCTGGGGGGCGTCCGCCGCGAGCTCGACCTCGTAGAGCGCCGTCACGGTGTGGCCCGCGCCGATCTCGCCCGCGTCCACCTTGTCGTCGCGGAAGTCCTTGTCCGCGATGTCCCGGTTCTCGTAGCCCATCAGGCGGTAGCGGGTGACGGCCTGGGGGTTGAACTCCACCTGGAACTTCACGTCCTTCGCGATGACCTCCAGCGTGCCGGTGAGCTGCGTCTCGAAGACCTTGCGCGCCTCCTTCAGGCTGTCCACGTAGAAGCTGTTGCCGTTGCCCTTGTCTGCCAGCTGCTCCATCAGCGAGTCGTGGTAGTTGCCCATGCCGAAGCCCACCGTGGTGAGGGTGACGCCCTCGGCCACGTACTTCTCGATGCTGGCCAGCATGGCCTTCGGGGTGGTGTTGCCGATGTTGGCGTCGCCGTCGGTGAGCACCACCACGCGGGACACCACGCCGCCCGCCGCCTTCTTCACCGCGTGCTTGTAGGCCAGCTCCATGCCGGAGCCCATGGCCGTGCCGCCGCCCGCGGACAGCGAGTCCAGCGCCGCGTGGATCTTCTTCACGTCCGTGGCGGGCGTGGGGGGCAGCACGTCCCGCGTCGAGCCCGCGTAGGTGACGAGCGCCACGGTGTCGTTCTCGTTGAGGTTCTTCACCGCGATCTTGATGGACTCGATGGCCAGGGGCAGCTTGTCCGACGAGGCCATGGAGCCGCTGGTGTCCACCAGGAACACCAGGTGCGCGGGCTTGCGCTGCGAGCGGGAGACGACCTTGCCCTGCACGCCCACGCGCACGAACTGGCGGCGCGCGTTGAAGGGCGAGGGCGCGCCCTCCAGGTGCACCGTGAAGGCGCCTTCCTCCGGCGGGGTGTAGCGGTACTTGAAGTAGTTGACGAACTCCTCCACGCGCACCGCCTGGGTGGGCGGCAGCCGGCCCTGCTGCAGGTAGCGCCGCGCCATGGAGTAGGAGGCCGTGTCCACGTCCGCCGCGAAGGTGGACAGGTTGTCCTTCGCCGTCTCGGTGAAGGCGTTGGGCTTGTAGGCCTCGAAGGTGTTGCCGCCCTCGGCGACGGACTTGTCGTCGCCCAGGTCCAGCTTGCCCTTCTCCAGGGGCTGCTGGAGCGGTGCGCCGCTGCCCGCCAGGGCGCCCATCGTGGCCTTCAGCGCCTTGGCCGGCGCAGCGCGCCGCATCGCCGGCTCGGCGGGCTCGGCCCTGGCCGTGCTGGAG
>JAFADT010000083.1 GCA_023424585.1 Pseudomonadota bacterium | reverse complement strand
TGTCGACGGCGATCTCCTCGCCGAAGTCCGTCGCGGGCTCGTCGCCCAGCGAGTCCAGCGTGAGGCTCTCGTCCACCACCTCCTGGCTGGCTGGCGGCTCCGGGAAGCCGATGACGCCGCCCACGCGCTCGATGAGGGCGTCGGTGTCCACGGGCTTGGCGACGTACTCGTCCGCGCGCGCCTTCAGCTTGCTGTGCGCCGCGAAGCCGTCCGGGCTGCCGATGATGACGACGGGCACCGTCTTGAGCTCGTCGTCCTTCTTGAGCTTGCCGCAGATGAGGTAGCCGTTCTGCCCCGCGGACAGGTCCACCGCCAGCACCACGAGGTCCGGGCGCTCACGGCGGATCAGCTCCACGCTGCCCTTGCCGTCGCCCGTCGTCTGCGCGGAGAAGCCCCGGGCCTCCAGGGCCTGCTGCAGGGTGGTGGCGAGGGTGGCGTCGCTTTCGACGATCAGGATTCGCTTGGACATGAAGGGACGGCCATCCTGGGGGTACGGGCGCGCGATGTGTCACCGCGAGCAACAGCCACGGTGGCGCGCGAGAGTGAAGACGCCGTCGAGGCTATCGGCCATGTGTGGGACCGTCAATCTTCACACCGGGCGCAACGCCCGGTATTCAGTTGAGCAGGCGACCACCCGAGCCCTCGCCTTCCGAGGGCTTCAGGGCTGTAGCGACACGGGCTGCACGCTCACCGCCGGCTTCACCTGCGCGGGGCGCACGAGCCCGTTGGAGCGCTGCTCCTGGTCCCGCAGCATCTGCAGGATGGCGGCGTCGTCCAGGTCCGTCACCAGCTCGTAGGTGACGTCCTGATCCCGCCACGTCACGACGTTGTACGCCTGGCTCGAGTCCACGGCGACGTTCTCCACCGTGGGGCCCTCGTCCTTGATCACCCGCTGGCCCGTGGCCGGATACACGAACACGCCGATGTTGCGCTTGGGCTCGCTGGTGACGCGGGGCTGGGTCTCGTAGCTGACGTAGACGACTTCCTGGCCGTTGAGCGTGGAGAAGCGCGCGCCCACGGGCCGAGCCTGCTGCAGGCGGGGCAGGGTGATGCGGTGCTCCACCTTGTCGTTGAACCACGCTTCAATCTGCTCCGGCGTGCCCGCGACGAACTCCAGGGGGCGCTGGCGCGTGTGGCGCTGCACGGCCTCCAGGATGGTGGCCTTCTGCGCCTTGCCGGCCTGGTACATCATCCAGCCGCCGCTCACGGTCACCACCACCAGGGCCAGGGCCCCGGCGCGCAGCCACTGGTTCACCTGCGCGCGGCGGTGCTCGCGGTGCAGGCCGGACTGGATGCCCGCGCGCAGCGACGCCGGCGCGCGCGTGCCCTGGGCGGAGACGGCGTGCTTCGCCGCGCGGCGAAGCGTCTGACGCAGCCGCATCTCCTCGTCCACCCGCGCGACACAGGCGGCGCAGCCTTCGAGATGCGACTCCACGTCGTGGCGTTCCTCGGGCTGGAATTCGCCGTCGAGGTACGGATACAGCAACCGCTCGAGTTCCTGGCAGGTCATGGGCGCTCGATGAGGTGGTCCGGAGGGAGTGCGACGCCCCTCCAACCTCTTTCTAGCCTGCCTTCTTCCGGCGACGGTACTCTTCCAGGTCCGCCGGAACCTGCACCGGCTCCCCGTCGTGCCGGAAGACGCCCTGGCCCTCCGCGTACTCGCGCAGCGTCTTCTGCAGCAGCTTGCGACCGCGGAACAGGCGGCTCATCACCGTGCCCACGGGGCACTCCAGAATCTCCGCGATCTCCTTGTAGGAGAACTCCTGGAGGTCCGCGAGGATGACCACCAGCCGGAAGTCGATGGGCAGCGAGTCGATGGCGCGCAGCACGTCGTCCGACAGGAGCCGGTCGAAGAAGTACTGCTCGGGGTTGGCCGCGAAGTCCGTCGCGTCCCGGCTCACGAAGCGCTCATGCACCGCCTCGCGCTCCACGCCCTCCACCACCGTGCGCTCCTTCACCTTGCGGCGGTAGCGGTTGATGAAGGTGTTCGTGAGGATCTTGAAGAGCCAGGCCTTGATGTTGGTCCCGCGCTCGAACTTGTCGAAGAAGCGGTAGGCCCGCATGCAGGTGTCCTGCACCAGGTCCTCGGCGTCGCGCTCGTTCTTGGTCAGCCGGAGGGCCGCCGAATACAGCGGATCCAGGTGCGCCAGCGCCAGCTCTTCGAATTCCTGCTTCGTCCGGTTGGGTTGCCTGAAGTCCAGCATCATGCTCCCGCCTTCCAGGGGCCCGAAATGATTGGGGAATGCGTCGCCTGTCTAACGGTCAATCTATGCACCGGAGCAGACGGGTCAACAACGCTTTCCCCTGCCACGCCGCCCGCATGCCCGCTTCTGGGGTGCGGAGACGCTCGACGGGATCATTTATTCCACAGGGTGGGAACCGGCCGGGACACCCGTCCCCGGGGCTCATCCAGGCAACCGGCCAGCACAAGGCTGGCCGGCTGTGGGGATGGCAGGCGCTACGTCACTTCTTGCCGCCGAGTGCGTCCATCAGGGGCACGTAGTCGTACCCCATGTCCTTCGCCACGGCCTCGTAGGTGATGTGGCCGTTGTAGGTGTTGATGGCGCGCTGGAGGGCGCGGTCGGACTTGATGGCCTCCACCAGGCCCAGGTCCGCGATCTTCCGCGAGTAGGGGCGGGTGGTGTTGGTGAGCGCGAAGGTGGACGTCTGGGGCACCGCGCCGGGCATGTTCGCCACGCAGTAGTGGACGACGTCGCTCACGGTGAAGGTGGGGTTGTCGTGCGTGGTGGGCTTGCAGGTCTCGATGCAGCCGCCCTGGTCCACCGCCACGTCGACGACGACGGAGCCGGGCTCCATCTCGCCGATGAGCTCCCGCGACACCAGCTTCGGGGCCTTGCCGCCGGGGATGAGCACCGCGCCGACGACGAGGTCCGACTCGCGCACGGTGCGCGCGATGGACTCCGTGTCGGACGCCAGCGTCTGCGCGTGGCCGAGGAACACGTCGTCCAGGTAGGTGAGGCGCTCCAGGTTCACGTCCAGGATGGTCACCTCCGCCCCCATGCCGACGGCGACCTTGGCGGCGCACAGGCCCACCACGCCGCCGCCGATGACGGCCACGCGGCCGCGGCGCACGCCGGGCACGCCGCCCAGCAGGATGCCCTTGCCACCGTGGGCCTTCTCCAGGCACGCGGCGCCCACCTGGATGGCCATCTTGCCGGCCACCTCGCTCATGGGCTTGAGCAGCGGGAGGCTGCCGTCGTCCAGTTGGAGCGTCTCGTAGGCGACCGCGGTGACCTTCTTCTTGATGAGCGTCTTGGTGAGCTCCGGATCCACGCCGGCCAGGTGGAAGTACGTGTAGACGATCTGCCCGGGCTGCATGCGCTCGTACTCCGGCGCGATGGGCTCCTTCACCTTGACGATCATCTCCGCGCGCTTCCACACCTCATCCGCGCTGGAGAGGATCTGCGCGCCGACGCGCTGGTACTCCGAATCCGGGATGCCGGAGCCGACGCCAGCATTCGTCTCCACCAGCACCGTGTGGCCCGCGCTGGTGAGCGCGCGCACGCCCGCAGGCACCATGCCGACACGGTACTCGCGGGTTTTGATCTCCTTGGGGACTCCGACGATCACGACTGCCTCCGACGAATGGGGGACTGCCTGGAAAACGTGGCGGACCCATAGACCAGCGCATGAGCGCTTTCAAGGCGCGCCCGGGCGCGGAAGCGGGGCGGCCGTGATGGGCCGCATTCAGCCCTCCACATGACGCGAGGCGTTGGACGCGGAGCGGCCGACCCGTGTTAGTTAACGGCGCATGACGCACGCGCCGAAACTGCTCTTCGCGGACCCCAAGGGCCGGGTGATGGAGCATCCCTACCTCCTCGCCACGCTGCGCAGCGGCGAGGAGCTGGTGCCCCCGCAGGACAAGCCCATCGCCTTGCCGGCGGCCGGCCGCCTGGTGCACCTGCCCGGCCGGCTGCCCGTGGGGTTGAACCCGGACTCGGGCGAGCTGGAGCTGGTGCGCGAGATGAAGGTGGGCGGCAAGACCTTCGTGCCCAACGCGGTGGGCGCGCTGCTGCCCCCCGGCTACACGCGCACGTTCCTGCCTGGGGAGGTGAAGGGCAGCGGGCCGGTGCTGCCGCAGTGGGCGTACACGGCGGCGGCGTGGGGCAAGGACGGGCCGCTCGCGTGGGCCATCCACACCGACCGCCGGTCGCACTGGGAGCCGGAGGCGTACTCCACGCCGGAGCTGAAGGGCCTGGTGACGGCGCACCTGGAGCGCTTCCCGGACAGCCGCGTGCTCAAGCAGCTGAAGACGTGCGCGCTCCTGTACCGCTGCTTCACGTCGCAGAACATCTTCTACGCGCGCGACGAGGGCGCCATCCCCGCGTCGGTGATGTGCAACGCGCGCTGCGTGGGCTGCATCTCGGATCAACCCGCGGACGGCCCGCCGGCCTCGCACGAGCGCATGGATGACGGCCCCTCCGCGGAGGAGATGGCGGCCATCGGCCTGTACCACCTGGAGAACGCGCCGGGCCGCACCATGGTGAGCTTCGGCCAGGGCTGCGAGGGCGAGCCGCTCACGCGCTGGAAGTTCATCGCGGAGTCCATCCGCCTGATGCGCGCGAAGACGGACCGGGGCTCCATCAACATCAACACCAACGCCAGCCTCACGCACGGGCTCAGGGCCCTGCTGGACGCGGGGCTGGACGCCGTGCGCGTGTCGCTCAACTCCGCGTCCAAGGGGCTCTACGAGGCCTACTACAAGCCGGTGAAGTACGGCTGGGAGGACGTGGAGGCGTCCATCGCGCTGGCGCGCGAGCGGGGCGCGTACCTGGCGCTCAACCTGCTCCTGTTCCCGGGCGTCACCGACCGCGAGGGCGAGGTGCGGGCGCTGGAGGACCTGGTGCGCAAGTACCGCGTGGATCAGGTGCAGACGCGCTCCTTGTGCATCGATCCGCTCCAGTACCTGGAGGTCGCGCGCGGCGTGGGCGCGGGAGGTGAGCCGGTGGGCATCCGCACGCTGCTCCAGCGGCTGAAGGCGGCGCGGCCGGGGCTGATCATCGGCAACTTCGCGCGCGGCCTGGACGAGCGCGAGAACGCCGCGGGCGCGCGGGAGGTTTGACCGTCCGGGAGGGAAGGGCTACGCAGGACGGCATGTCCGCCTCCTCCCGTTCCGCGTTGCGTCTCGCCATCTTCTGTCTCTCCTCCGGCGCCGTCCTCGGCGCGTGCAGCAAGGCGCCCGAGGAGCCGGAGTTCGACCACGGCCTGAAGAAGCCGCTCGTGCGCAAGCTGCGCGAGGAGCTGGCGGAGGCGCCGTGTGACAAGGCGAAGGCGCAGCAGCTGGCGCAGCTGCTGCTGGACACCGGCGACACGAAGGGCCTGGCCCGCGCGACGGACACGTTCACGGAGAAGTGCGGCCCCGACGTCGTCCTGCTCCAGCTGGCGTACACGGCGCATGCGCGCGCCGGTGAGAAGGAGCAGGCGCTGAAGGCCGCCACCGCGCTGGTGGCCGCGCAGCCGGACAACGCTAGCTACCGCGTGTGGCGCGGCCTCTCGCTGGAGGCGCTGGGCCGCGCCGAGGACACCGCGGCGGAGCTGCAGAAGGCCTTCGAGCTACAGCCCGGCCAGCGCCCCATCCTCAACGCGCTGGTGAAGAGCTACGACGCGCTGGGCAGGTCCTGCGAGGCGCTGGCCGCGTACCAGCGCTTCGTGGAGAGCGCGAAGCCCTCCGAGGCGAAGTCCGCGGAGGTCCAGGGGCAGCTTCGGGAGCGCGCCAGCAAGACGAGCTGCCCGGCCCAGGAGGCCGCGCCGTCCGATGCGGGCGCGACGCCGGAGGCCGCCGCGAAGCCCTGAGGGCGCGGGAGGGGACTACTCGGCGCCGGGGGGCATCAGCTCCTTGGCGACGAGGCTGCCCATCACGGCGTCCTTGGGGATGTAGCCGTCGGCGCCGGCCTCGCGGCAGATGCGCTGGAGCTCCTCGACGTTCTCACCGGAGCACAGCAGCACCTTGATGCCCTTGAAGAGGCTGTTGCTCTTGATGAAGCGGCAGAACTGCTCGCCGTTCACGTTGGGCATGCGCACGTCCAGCAGCACCAGGTCCGGGCGCGTCTGCTTCTTCAGGATGATCTTCGTGGCCTTGTCCGCGGTGTCCGCGACGTGGACCTCGAAGCCCTTGGACACGAGGTCCGCTTCGATGATCCGCGCGGTCATCTCGCTGTCGTCCACGATGAGGATGCGCGGCTTGCGCCCGCCCGCGGCCGCCGGGGCCTTGGGG
>JAFADT010000075.1 GCA_023424585.1 Pseudomonadota bacterium | reverse complement strand
GCTGGAGGCCGACCTCGTGCCCCGCGTCCAGCAACTGGTGCGCCTGGGCGGCGACCTCCTCGCAGCGGCGCTCCAGCGCGTCGCCCGTGAGGCCCGCCTCCAGCGCGAGCTTCCACACGCGGCGCTCCTCTCGCTCGCGCTCCACCTTCAGGAGGCGCCCCGCCGCGGCGCTCTTCAGCCAGTGGACGCGGCGCGCGTCCTCGTTCACGCCCAGCTCGCGCAGGCCCGCCACGTCGCCGGTGCCGTCCAGGTGGCGCGGGCTGCCCGCCTCGCCGCGCGGGCCCCGCTCCGCCGGCCCCGGCTCCTTGCAGGCGTAGCCCCGGCGCGGATACACGAGCAGCGTCCCCTCCAGGGGGAACACGCGCGTCTTGGCGAACAGGCCCAGGGGCCACGTGGTGGTGACGCGCACGCCGGACAGGCGCACGGGGCCCCGGCGTGGCGCGGCCAGGTCGCCGCGGACGACGTGCTCCTTGCCCGCGGGCAGGTGGCCCAGCTTCCCGGTGCCGGTGAGCGGGGAGCGGTCCTCGGAGAGCGTCAGCGCGAAGCCGTGGCCCGCCTTGCGCGACACCGCCCAGCGGTACGCGAAGGGCTCGCGCGCGAAGGCCGCGTCCGAGCCCACGCGGCGCACCGTCAGGTCGCGCAGGCAGCGCTCCGACAGCACGCCGGAGACCACCACCATGCTCAAGAGCAGGCCCAGCAGCAGGTAGAGCAGGTTGTTGCCCGTGTTGAGCGCGCCCAGCCCCACGCCGAACGTGACCACCAGGTACGTGCGGCCCGTCTTCGTCACCGACAGCGTGCGCGGCGGACGGAGGAGGGCGCGCAGCCGCGCCTTGGCGGAGGGGCGGGCGGGGGCCTTCACCGCGGGGCCGCCACCTTGCGGGAGATCTCCTCCACCAGGTGCGCCGCTTCATCCCGGGCGGACACGCCCTGTACCGCGCTGCGCAGCAGCACGCGGTGCGCCCAGCAGGGCACCAGCATGGCGCGCACGTCGCCGGGGGTGACGAAGTCGCGCCCCTCCCACAGGGCCTGCGCCCGGGCCGCGGACCCCAGCGCCAGCACCGCCCGGGTGGACGCGCCGCGCTCCAGGTCGCCGTGCTCGCGCGTGGCCCGCGCCAGCCGCACCACGTAGTCCGCCACCGCCGCGTCCAGCTTCACGTCCTGGGCGAAGTCGCGCAGCGACGCCAGCTCCTCCGGCCCCGTCACCGCCTCCACGGAGGGCAGGGGGGACGCCGCGCCGCGCGTGGTGAGCAGGTGCGCCTCCACGTCCGGCGCCGGGTGGCCCAGCGACAGGCGCACGAGGAAGCGGTCCAGCTGCGAGTCCGGCAGCGGATAGGTGCCGGAGAAGTCCACCGGGTTCTGGGTGGCCACCACCATGAAGGGCGAGGGCAGCGGGTGGGTCTGCCCGTCCAGCGACACCTGGCCCTGGGCCATGCCCTCCAGGAGCGCGGACTGGGTGCGCGGGGGCGCGCGGTTGAGCTCGTCCGCCAGCACCAGCTGCCGGAACAGCGGCCCCGGCCGGAAGGAGAAGGTGGCCGTCTGCGCGTGGAACACCTGCGCGCCCAGGATGTCCGCCGGCAGCAGGTCCGCGGTGAACTGGATGCGGGAGAAGGACAGGGCGCACGCGCGGGCGAGCGCCTCCGCCAGCGTCGTCTTGCCCACGCCGGGCATGTCCTCCAGGAGGAGGTGCCCGCCGGCCACCACGCAGGTGACGACGCGGCGGATCTCCTCCGGCTTGCCCTGGACGGCACGGCCAA
Source organism: Pseudomonadota bacterium (assembly GCA_023424585.1). Classification (GTDB taxonomy): domain Bacteria; phylum Myxococcota; class Myxococcia; order Myxococcales; family Myxococcaceae; genus Corallococcus. The sequence continues at coordinate 3,250 of JAFADT010000075.1, read as the reverse complement.
GCTGGGCGGCGAGCCGCTCCATCACCGCGCGCGCGGAAGCAGGGGCGGGAACGGGGCCGAGGACGCGAGCGGGCTGGGTCATCTGGGCGCGCACTCTAGCCCAGGCGAACGCCCGCCGGCACCCCTCCAGACCGCGCGTGTTCCGCGCCGGATGCCCGCCTGCCGTGGAGGCGCGGGCGCCTGCTGCCGGGGATGCGCGCGACCCGGAGGGACTCCAGGTTGGGTGGCTCAGGCGGGCAGGACGTCCTCGGGCGTGTAGTACGCCCGGTGCGTCGTCGGCGCGGACAGCACGCCGAAGTAGCGGAACATCCGCTCGTGGTGCGTGGCCAGCCCGCGCAGCTGCACGGCGCTGTCCTTCAGGCCGTGGGTCAGGATGCCCACCGCGCTGTCCTTGAACTCACGCAGGTGCGCGAAGTCCAGGACGACCTCGCTCTGGGCCAGCGCCTGGAGTGAGCTGCTCAGCTCCTGCGCCGTGCGGCCGTCCAGCGTTCCCTCCAGGCGCAGGGTGATCCGACCCGCCTCCTCCTCCCGATGAATCCGAAGCCCCGTCATGTCGCGCGCTCCAACAAAAGTATGCACGTGTGTGCAGCCTGCGATGGTGAGATGGCGGCTGGGTCACGGTGTCCGGACCACTGGAGGTGGCCCGGGGGTTCCCACGGTCTTGTGGGGGTGCCCAGCCGGAGCCGAACAGTGCATCGTCGCGGGCGCTGGGGTCAGTGGCGAGCCTGCAACTTCGGCCGGAGTGTTGGCGACCGGGCGGACGGCGTGTCACGCAGCGGTCAACCCTTGCGGTCGGATGTTGCCTGCTCGGCACGCAGGCTGATGGCGCGCTCCTGCTGGGCCTTCAGCTTGCGGAACTCCTTCACGACCTTGGCGGGGTAGCCGGCCATGAACTTCGTCCGGTGCTCCTTCTTGGACAGGATGCGCCTGGCCAGCGTGGGCCCCGCGTTGTAGGCGACGAGCGCGCCCTCCACGGAGCCGAAGCGGCTGATGAGCTCCGCCAGGTAGGCCGTGCCCAGGTTCACGTTCGTCTCGAAGTCGAACAGGTTGGTGTGGCGGCCCAGCTTGTAGCCGGACTTCTCCGCCAGGTACTTGCCCGTGTCGGGCATCACCTGCATGAGGCCCATGGCGCCCACGCCGGACACCGCGTAGTTGTTGAAGGAGGATTCGCAGCGGATCAGCGCCACCACCAGCAGCGGATCCAGGTTGTTGCGCTCCGCCTCGCGGACGATGGCCACCGCCAGCCGGCGCTGCTGCCGCTCCGGGAGCCCGGAGGCGCGCACGGCCTCGGCCACGCCCAGCTGCTCCGCGCGCAGGTAGTCCGCCTCGTCCTCGTACATCTGCAGCCGGGCCAGGGCCTCCTTGAGCTGCGCTTCCTTCTCCGCCAGCTGCGCCCGCAGGGCCGCGACGTCCGGCGCCTCACCCTGTGCCCCCACGGGCACCTGCACCGGGAAAGCCACCGCGTTGGTCCCCACCAGCATCGCCGCCGCTGCCATCGCCACCGTCCAGCCCCGCATCTCGCCCTCCCCTGGCGCCCCGACCGCCCGCGCCCGCTGACTCGCCCACACTCAGCGGCTAAGCAGGCAACGTGCCAGCGTACGTTGCGTGCGCCGGGTGGCTCACGGATCCTTAAGAGAAGGGTTCGGGCAGCACCCGCGAGGCCCCCGGCATCCGGAAAAAATGCCCGGTCTGGGAAGTGGGTTTCCCAACCTGACCCTGCAGAAAGCTCCACCTGTTGCCGCGGGGCGCCCGCGTCCCTAGCTTGCGCCCGGTCTGACTTTCGGGGCCCGGCGTGGCGGGAGGTGTGGCGTGTACTGGACCATGGGCATCATCTTGTTGGTGTTGTGGGTGATGGGGCTGATCACCGGTTCGACGGAGGGGCAGTGGGTGCACCTCCTCCTGGTGTTCTCCCTCATCGCGTTCGTGCTGGCCGTCGCGTCGCTGGGGCGCAGGCGGGGGCTGGCGTGAACCTGCCGGAGCTGGACATGGCGTGGCTGGAGCTGCCGCGGGACAAGGCGGGCTTCGTGCGGCGCGAGTGTCCCCGCTGCCAGCGCGCCTTCAAGACGCGGCCCAGCCGCCACGACGCGGGGATGCTCCAGCGGCTGCTCGCGGGCTACTTCCCCTTCGAGAACCTCCACGAGGCGTACACGCCGGAGGAGCTGCCCGCGTGGCACTGCCTGTACTGCGGCCACCGCGCGCTGCCGGACGCGTGGCTCACGCCGGAGCAGTCCGCGCACGTGGAGCAGATGGCGCGCGCGTGGGCGAACCACGTGAGGTACGAGCAGCTGGCGTACGTGCACCGCACGCTGGCGCAGAACCCGCGGCCCACCTTCGTGTCGGTGGCGCCGGAGCCGCTGCCCCGGCCGCTGCCGCCGGACGAGGAGCTGCTGCGCACCATCCCCATGGTCTGCTGCGGAGAGGACGTGCAGGCCTCGTGGGACTGGGATCAGCCCCTCATCTGTCCGCGCTGCGGCGCGCACCATGGCGGGCTGTCCGGCCGGCAGCAGGTGCGGCTGGAGTTCGTGAGCGAGTAGGGACCCCGGCGGGCACCTCGGAGGTGGACGGCCAGGGCGCGCGGAGGGCAGGCTCCCTCGCGCGATGAAGCCATTCTCCGCGGCCCGGTGGGTGCTCCTGACCCTGATCCTCCTGGGGCCCGCCGCCGCCCATGCCCACGCCGCGGATCTGCTCGTCGTGCGGGCCGCCCGCGAGGACGCGTCCCCGGAGCGCGTGCGGGAGACGCTCACGCTGGCGCCGGACGCGCTGGGGCGGCTCGTGCCCGGTCTTCCGCCCGGCCCGTGGGATGGGGGCGCCGCGCCTCCTGCCTCCGCGCTCCAGGCCCTGCGGCCGGAGGTGGAGGCGCGGATCTGGAGCCGGCTGCCGCTCACCGCGGGTGGGGCGCCCTGCGCGCTCCGGTCCTCGAGCGCGACCTGGAACGAAGAGGGCGGCGCGGTGGAGCTCCAGGCGGAGTTCCGCTGTCCGCCGGGCTCCCTCCAACAGACGTTTGGCGTGCTGGACGCGCTGCCTCCGGGCTACCGGCTGATCCGCGCGGGCGGTTCGGAGGAGGGGGGCTTCGCGGGCATGGACTTCGCGGACCGGGAGCACCCCACGCTCGGCCTGGAGGGCGGGGGCGCGGCGGTGGACGGCTTCGCCGGCTGGGTGGGCGAGGGCATCCGCCACATCCTGTCGGGGGCGGATCATCTGCTGTTCCTGCTGGCGGTGCTGCTGGTGGGCGGCACGCTCCGGCGGATCC
>JAFADT010000045.1 GCA_023424585.1 Pseudomonadota bacterium | reverse complement strand
CCTGGAGGCCGCGCTCGACGTGGAAGGACGCGAACTGCCACCACGGCCACACGAGGCTCAGCGGCAGGAGCGGCAGCGCGCCCGCGACGAGGCCCATCATCAGGGCCCGCGTGGGCTTCGCGCCCCGTCGCCAGCACACGGCCAGGGCCAGCGGCACGAGCACGGCCGGGTACAGCTTGGTGACGGTGCCCACCGCGAGCGCCGCGCCCGCCCAGCCCTCGCGCCGCCGCATCAGGGCCACCAGCGCGCCCAGCGCGAGCGCGGCCGGGATCACGTCGTAGCGCTTGAGGTAGTGCACGCTCTGGATCCAGCTGACGACGAAGTACGCCGCGAGCGGCGCCCACGCACGCCAGGTCGTGCCCCAGCGGCGCACGCCCTCGGACAGCAGCAGCCACTTGATGAACGCGTCGAAGAGCGTGAGCTCCAGGCCGAACGCGAGGATGAAGCCGCGCAGGTCGCCGCCCGCCCACGTCGCGGGCACGAACCACAGCAGCGCGTAGGGCGGGTATTCGAAGCGGAAGTCGCGGTTGGGCACCGCGCCATCCAGGAACGCGCGGGACGTCCGGAAGTACAGCGGCAGGTCGCCCTCCCGGAGGGAGAAGAGCGCGTACAGCACCAGCGGCAACACGCTCACGGCGAGCGCGAACCAGTGCCTGGGCTCAAGCCGGTGGGGGGCGGACGAAGTCGGAGCGGACACGGGGCGGCACTCTGCCCGGAGAGGCCGGGCGCTGTCGCCGGGGAAAGGCAGCCGCCCCCTCCCCTGCCCGGAGCCCGTGCGGCCCCTTCGCCGTGCGCCGTGCGGCCTGACCCGCTAGGTTCCGGCCGTGAAGCTCCACCGCCCCACGAAGGACGAGCTGTCCGCCGCCACCGGCCGCACCGTGAAGGACCTGCTGGCCCCCGGCCTGCGCGTCCTCTTCTGCGGCATCAACCCCAGCCTCTACTCCGCGGTGGTGGGCGTGCACTTCGCGCGGCCCGGCAACCGCTTCTGGCCCTCGCTCCACGCGTCGGGCTTCACGCCGCGCCGGCTGGACCCGTCCGAGCAGGAGGAGCTGCTGGCGCTGGGGCTGGGCATCACCAACGTGGTGGACCGGGCCACCGCGAGCGCGGACCTGCTGGCCCCGGAGGAGCTCGCGGAAGGGGCGAAGTCGCTGGCGCGCAAGGTGAAGCGCCACCGCCCCCGGTACCTCGCGGTGCTGGGGCTGGGCGCGTACCGCACCGCCTTCGCGCGGCCGAAGGCGAGGTTCGGGCCGCAGGAGGAGACGCTGGGCGACACCCGGCTGTGGGTGCTGCCCAACCCCAGCGGGCTCAATGCCAGCTACCAGCTGCCGGACCTCGCGCGGCTGTACGGCGAGCTGCGCCGCGCGGCCGAAGCGCGCTGACTACTTCAGCAGGCCGGCCTCGCGGGCCACCTGCGAGGCGACGGGCAGCACCTTGTCGAAGGCGGCGGCGTTGCACGCGAGCAGGCCGCGGCGGTTCTGGAGCTCCGAGCCGTCGTAGAGGTACGCGTGGCCCGCCAGGTCCGTGAGCACGCCGCCCGCGGAGCGGATGACGGCCTCCGGCGCGCAGTTGTCCCAGCGGTAGCTCTTGTCGCTCACGTGCACGTAGAGGTCGCAGCGGGCCTCGGCCAGGAGGCCGCACTTGAGGCCCACCGAGCCGGACTCCGTCTCCTTCGTGATGCCCAGCCGCTGCACCACCGCGTCCGTCGTCTTCGAGCGGTGCGAGCGCGACACCACGAGCCGCAGCGCCGAGGGGTCCGCCACGTCCGACACGCGCAGCGCCCGGCGGCCCTGGGGGTCCTCCACGAAGCCCTGCTCGCCCACCACCCCCGAGTACAGCACGTCCCCCACCGCGCGGTAGACGACGCCCAGCGCGGCCCGGCCCTCCACCGCCAGGCCGATGTGGATGGCGAACTCGCCGTTGCGGTTGACGAACTCCTGCGTGCCGTCGAGCGGATCCACGAACCAGCAGCGCGAGAAGCGCTTCGCGTCGGAGGCGTCCTCGCTCTCCTCCGCCACCACGCCGTCCGCGGGGAAGGCCTTGCGCAGCTCGCCCACGATGAAGGCGTTGGCCCGCTCGTCCGCCAGCGTGACCGGGCCCGCGCCTCCGGCCTTGTCCGTGACGGAGAAGTCCGTGGCGTAGACCTGCAGGAGGATGTCACCGGCCTGGCGCGCGATGCGCCGGGCCACTTCAAGCTCTTGGGCGAGTGCGGGCATGGAGGCCCTTGAGTCTACTGGGGCGAATTGCCCCTCGTGGGGAAATCTGCCCCGCCCCACGGCCCCGCTCCTCCGGGCGGAGCGCCCTGGCCCGGCGGCTGCAATCCCAGGGGGATTCGTCCTCCCCGCCCGGACCGCGCGGAGGGCATGCAAGGACTCGAACGATGATGAAGTGGCTCATGGGACTGGCCCTGCTGGGCTTCGGCGCGGCGCTGGCGTTCGCGGGCGGCCGGATGGTGTACCGCTCGAAGGTGAGCAAGGACTGGCCCACCGTGCAGGGCACCGTGGTGAGCTCCCGCGTGGAGACGCTGCGCAGCAAGCGCGCGGTGAGCTTCCGCCCGGAGGTGAGCTACCGCTACGAGGTGAACGGCGTGCCGTACACCTCCGACACGGTGGCCTTCGACGGCCACGGCTCCGGCGGGCTCTCCGAGGCGCAGGCGGTGTCGCACCACTACGT
>JAFADT010000025.1 GCA_023424585.1 Pseudomonadota bacterium | reverse complement strand
GGGCATGGGGTGGCTCGGGACGCTGGAGAAAGTGGAAATAGAGGAAACCTACATCGGAGACGGGACGCCGTGCGGGCCAACGAACCGGAACGAGCCCGTCTTCCCCGAAAGGAACGCCGGAGCGCATTCCCCCCGTGCGGTGGGCGCTCTAAGATGCTGGCCGCTTCAACCCGGACCCACCCATGCCTCCTCGCCGTCCCCCACCGTCCTCGCGTTCAGGCACCGGCCGTTCGGCCGGGGGCGCGACGGCGGACCGCCGACCCCCTGCCTCCGCTGGAGGCGGCTCGCGCCGCGTCTCCGCCGTGCCGGACGAAGACTGGTCCGCGCCCCTGTCGGGCGACGACAGCCAGGACGGAGGAAATCCGGAGCTGTACGGCGACGCGGAGCCCGTGCGTTCGCGCACGGGCGAGACGCGCGTGGCCTCCATCGAGGACGTGCGTCCGCGGGAGGAGGAGCCCGCCGAGGACGAGGACAACTCGGAGACGACGCGCGCCGGCCCCCCGGTGCTGATGCTGGTGCTGGACGGCCCGGACAAGGGGCGCAAGAAGCGCTTCAAGGGCGTGCGCATGGTGGTGGGGCGCAGCAAGGACTGCGACTTCGCCCTGGGGGACCAGACCGTGTCCCGCCGCCACCTGGAGCTCGTCTACGGCGAGAACGGCGTGGTGATGCGCGACCTGGGCGGCATCTCCGGCACCCAGGTGAACGACCAGAAGGTCGACGAGTGCATCCTGAAGCACGGGGACGAGATCTCCGTGGGCAAGACGCGCCTGCGCTTCGTGGACGAAGGCGAGCTCATCAAGGAGATGCGCGCCAAGGCCGAGGCGGGCGAGGTCGAGGAGAAGAAGGAGGAAAAGAAGGAGGAGAAGAAGGACCCGCGCCTGGATGAGAAGACCAACGCGAACTACAAGCTCGCGGACCTGATGCGCGACGAGAAGGCGCGCAAGACGGGCGTGCCCCGTCCGCGCCCGGTGCGCTCGACCGCGCGCGAGGGCTTCAAGCTCACCTTCAAGATGAAGCTGGGCGCCGCGGCGGGCGGCCTGCTGCTCCTGATGCTGATCATGGGCCTGGCGCTGTCCAAGGGGAACCAGCCGCCGCCCAAGCCGCCGGTGGACCCCAACCTGGTGCGCGCCCAGGAGCTGATGCAGCGGGCGCGCGACAAGGTGCGCGACGGCGAGTTCACGGACGCGGTGCGCTTCGCCCAGGAGGCGGAGAAGCTGCGCGTGGGCATCGACGTGGACGGCGTGGCCAAGGCGGCGCAGAAGCTCCAGGACATCGTGGACTCGTTCCAGGCGGTCCGGGGGCTGATGGCGGAGAACCGCTACGTGGACGCCCGCGCGAGGCTGATCGCCACGCCCCAGGGCACGGCGCGCACGGACGAAGAGCGCAAGCGCCTGGAGGAGGAGCTCGACTCCAAGGAGCAGGCGTACACGCTGAGCCTCATCGAGGCGGCGCTGGAGGAGCGCCGGCCGGACGACGCGCGCACCCTCATCGCGGAGCTGCCGCAGGGCACGCGCTCCCTCTATGAGCAGAAGCTCGCGGACCTGGAGGCCCAGCTCGCCCGGGAGGCCCAGCAGGCCGCGCGGCAGGCGGGCATCCGGCAGGCGGCGGCGGCGGAGAACGCCAAGCAGCGCCGCGCGGAGTACGTGGCGGCGGCCTTCCAGGACGTGGAGCGCTGGTTCAACGGCGGGGACTTCCAGCGCGCGGTGCTGGAGGTGGACCGGGTGGTGGACAAGTTCCGCGGCGAGACGGACATCCAGGCCCGCGCGCGCAACCTGAAGAAGCTCATCCCCCAGTTCCGCTCCGCCTTCGACGAGGGCCAGAAGAAGTATGAGAACAACGCGCTGGAGGCCTCCGTGAAGCCGCTGCGCCGCGCGGCGGAGGTGTACCGGCAGATCGGCTTCGCGGGCTCGCTGGGCGACACGCTGGACAACGAGCTGGCGTCCGCGTCGGTGGCGGCGGGGCAGGCGGCCTTCAAGCGCAAGGAGTACCCGCTGGCGGGCCGCAGCTTCCGCGAGGCGCTGCGCCTCAACCCGGGCGACCCGCGCGCCCGCGACGGCCTGGACGAGCTGCAGAAGAAGGTGGAGGAGCTGTACCTGTCGGCGTACATCTCGCGCGACCGCGACCCGGCCCTGGCGACGGAGCAGTTCAAGATCGTCATCGAGGCGTCCGCGGAGGGCGCGGACGTGAAGCGCAAGGCGGAGATGGCGCTGAGCGAGCTGCAGAAGGGCGGCGGTTCGTAGCGCGAGCACCGGGGCCGCCCCTTTCGTCGGCGGCGGCCCTCCTTCCTGGATTCCTGTCACCCCTGTCGTCGTGCGCGGTCTGGAGACACCGGATGAACGAGTCGTCGTTGCGTGAGTTGGGCATGGACCTGCTCGAGGAGCGCCAGTTCGAGCGCGCCCTCGCCGTCTTCGCGGAGGCCGTTCGCCGCGTGCCCGCCGATCACCGCTCACGCATGCTGGCGTCCCGGTGTCTGGCGGAGCTGGGCGAGCGCGAGCGCGCCGTCACCGCGTACCACGCGTGCGCGGAGGGGCTCCTGCGCCGCGACTACCTGCTGAGCGCCATGGCCGCGTGCAAGCTGGCCCTGGAGCTGTCACCGAACGAGCGGCGCCTGAAGGAGACGCTCGTCCGCGTGCACTCGCGCGCCGCGCGCAGCGCCCCGGGCCGCGCCGCCGTGCCGCCGCCGCTGCCGCCGGAGCACCTGTACGACGGCAAGGTGGACACGGACCTGATGGGCCTGGTGGGCGAGGAGCTGTCCAACCGCGCCATCGAGGTGCTGGCCGCCCCGGACACCGGCGGCACCGCGGATCCGCAGAGCCGTCCGCCCCTGCCGCTGTTCGCGGACCTGGACCGGGACGCGTTCCTGGACCTGGTGGGGCGCATGGTGTGGCGCACCATCAAGCCGGAGGAGGTCATCAGCCGCGAGGGCGAGCCGGATGACCACCTGCACGTGCTCGTCGCGGGCAAGGCGGAGGTGACGCGCAAGACGGACGGCGAGGACCGCACGCTGGGCTTCCTGGGCGGCGGCTCCATCTTCGGCGAGCTGGCGCTGCTCACCGGCGCGCCGCCCACCGCCACGGTGACGGCGGTGTCGGACTCGGAGGTCTTCGAGATCCGCCGCGAGCACCTCAACGCGATGGCGAAGAACCACCCGGCGGTGCCGCAGCTGCTGGCGGACTTCGCGCAGCAGCGCATGATGCGCAACCTGATGGCGAACTCGCCCCTGTTCCAGCAGCTGCCGGAGTCGGAGCGGGGCGCCTTCTTCCAGCGCTTCACCTTCCGCGCGCTCCAGCCCGGGGAGAAGGTCCTGGTGGAGGGCGAGTACTCCCAGGGCCTCTTCCTGGTGCTGGCCGGCGAGCTGACGGTGCAGAAGGAGGACCCGGCGGGCGGCATGGTGACGCTGGGCGTGCTGCGCGAGGGCGACGTGGCGGGGGAGATCTCGCTCCTCACCGGCCTCCGGGCCACGGCCACGGTGTCGGTGACGCGCAAGACGGCGGCGGGGTGGCTCAAGCGCGAGGCCTTCCAGGAGCTGGTGAGGACCTTCCCCAACATCCGCACGTACCTGGAGCAGCTGTCCGACCGGCGGCTGAAGCAGATTGGCGAGGCCCTGCGCCCGCTGGAGATCATCGACGCGGACGACATGATGCTGGAGCCGGAGACCGGGGCCGCCTGAGATGGTGCTGACTCGGGCCCGGGTGGTGAGCGGCATGGCGGCGGTGGTCGCCGCGGCGCTGGTGCTGTACTTCTGGCCGCGCGAGGAGCCGGGCGTGAAGGACGCCATCACCCGGCGCATCATCGCGATGACGCGCGCGGCGGAGGAGAAGGACGTCGGCGAGGTGATGGAGGGCGTCTCCGAGCGCTTCAAGACGGCGGAGGGCTGGAGCAAGCAGGACGTGCACCGCATCCTGGCCGCGCAGGTGCTGCGCGGCCAGTGGGTCCGCATCTTCACCACCGACATCGACGTGCACGAGGTGTCGCCCACGCAGGGCGACTTCCAGGCGCGCTTCATCTTCGGCCGCTCGCAGGCGGACAAGCTGGAGGACCTGGCCCGGGACAGCGTCCTCAACGCCTACGCCATCGAGGGCACCTTCGAGAAGGAGTCCGATGGCGAGTGGCGCGTGGTGAGGGCGAAGCAGCGCCGGTTGGACCCCTCGGAGCTGCTCTAGCGTCCTACTGCTGCTGGAAGAGCGGCCCGGCCTCGTTGAGCCAGGCCTTGGCCATGGCGGGCTGGCCGCTGGTCTCCAGGCGCTTCTTGATGTCGTTGGCGCGCGTGGCCAACTGGTCCACGGGCGCGCCCTGCGCGCGGGCGCGCACGAGCGCGAAGTAGTGCTGCTGGCACCCGGCGGCGAACTCGCCCTGGGCGAAGAGCAGCTCGCCCAGCGCCGCGTAGGCCTCCGGGATGCTGCCCGCGCCCGTCTCCGGGGCCACGGCGGTGAGCAGCGGCTTCGCGCCGTCGAAGTCCTTGCGCGCGAGCAGCAGCGCGCCCTTGGCGTACTGCGCCCGCGCCAGCCCCACGCCGCGCGCCGCGAGGGCCTTGTCGTAGGCGGCCAGCGCGTCGTCCTGGCGGCCGGCCAGCTCCATCACGCCGCCGCGGGAGAGCCAGTACCGGTCATCCCGGTCCAGCGCGGGCACCTCCTTGCCGTCCGGCGTGCGCGCCTTCACGTCGCGGAAGGTCTTCTCGTAGGTGTCCAGCAGGGCCAGCGCGCCCTCGCCGTCGCCCTGGGCCTGGAGCAGCCGCGCGCCCTCCAGCGTCAACAGCGGCGCGGTGGGCCGCTTCGCCACCGCCGCCTCGAAGGCCTGACGGGCCTCCGGCGCGCGCTTCGCCGCGAGCGCGCGGCCCCGGGTGAAGAGGGCGTAGTGGTCGTCCGGCCAGGCCTTGAGCGCGGCCTCCACGTGCGCGAGCGCTTCGTCGGGCGCGCCCTTCGCCAGCGCGACCTCCGCCTGGGCCACCGCCACGCGGGCCTGGAGCGCGGGCGTCAAGTCCTTGCCGCGCGCGCGCAGCTCCTCCAGCGTCGCCGCCACGCCGTCCGGCGGCCGGCCCGCGTACAGCTGCGCCAGCGCGGACGTCACCCGCGCCAGCAGGTGGTCCGGGTTCGCGGTGGTGGCGCGCCCGAAGGCCTCCACCGCCTGGGGGAACAGGCCCTCGTCCAGCAGCGCTTCGCCGTAGGCCGCGGAGAAGCGCGGATCCTTCCAGGCCCCTTCCGCCGCGTGCGCGAAGGCCTGCCGGGCCTCCGACAGGCGCCCCTCCTTCTGGAGCAGCCGCGCCTGGGCCAGCGTCAGCCGGGGGCTGTTGGCGCCCTGGGCCTTGAGCCCCTCCAGGAGCTTCGCCGCCTCCTCGGTCTTCCCCTCGCCCATGAGCAGCAGGGCCCTCGCGCCGTAGCGCTCACCGGAGCGCGAGCCCAGCGCCTCCGCCTTCTCCAACTGCTCGCGCGCCCTCTGGTCCGCGCCCGGCTGGTGGTGGGTGAGCCACAGCTCCGCCTGGAGGTCCGCGGCCAGCGCCCGCGCGTCGCGCGAGTCCGGCGCGAGCGCGAAGAGGGCCTCCAGGTTCTGCTGGGCCATGGCCAGGTCGCTGGGGTTGCCCTTCAGCACCGCGGCGCGCGCCGTGCGCAGGTGGGCGTCCACCTCCTGGCGCACCTGCCCCCGGTGCACGTACCAGGTGACCCCGCCCGCGAGCAGCACGGCGACGACGCCAATCTGGGCCAGGGCGCTGCCCAGTCCCTCGCGACGCTTCCAGTCACCGCGGCCCGCCGTTTCCATGGGGGTGGCCTCACGCGCAAAGATTGAAGGTTTTCGGACGGTGATGCGAAGTAGGACCGGCATGACCAGATAGGTCCGGCCCCCTGGGGTGTCAACGGGTGGGGCCGCACGCACGTGGGGGCGCGACGCCCCGGAGGCACGCCATGGCCGTGTACACGACACTTCCCCCGGAAGCCTTCACCCACGTGGCGGACGTCTACGGCCTGGGGGCCGTGCGCTCCATCACGCCCATTCCCCAGGGCTCCATCAACACCAACCACCGGCTGGAGACGGACGCGGGCCGCGTCTTCGTGCGCCACACCACGGCGCGCTCGCCGGACGACCTGCGCTTCGAGGCGTCCCTCCTGGAGCACCTCGCCCGCGCGCGCTTCCCCGCGCCGGCGCTGCTCGTGCCGCCGGGGCCCACGCCCTTCCTGGAGCTGCACGGCGGGAGGATCAGCGTCTTCAGGTGGCTGGCGGGGGAGGAGTACACGCGCGCGCGCCTCACGCCGGAGGTGCTGGAGCGCCTGGGCGCGGAGCTGGGCAAGCTGCACCAGGTGACGCAGTCCTTCGGCGGCTCGCGCGCGAACCCCTATGGGCCCGGCCTGGTGAAGGGCTGGCTGAGCGACCTGGCGCGGCGGCCGGAGCCGGAGCTGGTCGCGGTGGCGGCGGAGCTGGAGGGCCATCTGGCGCGCGCGGAAGCGGAGCACCAGGGGCTGGAGCCCCGGGGCGTCATCCACGCGGACCTCTTCCTGGACAACGTGAAGTGGCTGGGCGGGCGCGTGGGCGCCTTCTTCGACTTCGAGATGGCCTGCGTGGACGCGTACGCGCTGGACGTGGCCATCACCCTCAACGCGTGGTGCTTCGAGGGGACGTACCAGCCAGCGCTCTGCCACGCGCTGCTGCGCGGCTACCAGGACGCCCGGCCGCTGTCGGACGTGGAGCAGCGGGCGCTGTACGGCCACGCCCTCTACGGCGCGGTGCGCTTCACCACCAGCCGCATCCGCGACTACCACCTGTCACCGCTGGGCGCGGACAAGCTCGCGCCCAAGGACTTCCGCACCTACCTGGCGCGGGCGCGGGCCCTGGACGGCATGGGCCCGGACGGGTTGCGGGCGCTCCTGGGCGTGTGACGAAGGGCGCCGGCGGCTAGATGCCGGAGAGGATCTTCCAGTCGCCGTCGACCTTCTGGAACACCATCTGCTCCAGCTCCGAGTCCGACTGGGGCCGGGCGTTGAGGCCGGGCATGCGCCAGGACGCGTTCCAGTAGTAGATGGCGAGCGCGATGTCGTCCTCGCGGAACTCCACGCGGCGGATGTTGAAGTCCACCTTGGGGTTCTGCAGCTTCTGGAAGAGGGCCTGGAGGTGGGGCTCCAGGTTGGCGGCGTTGAGGTCGTCCGTCGGGTCATCCGGAGTGCCGCCGTCGTCGCGGAACTTCGGGGACACCAGCGCCCGGATGGCCTTCGCGTCGCGGGCCTCCAGGGCGGCGCGGTATTGCTCCATCACGCCGAGGATGGCGCGGGTGTCACCGGTGTCCTCCAGCTCCGTGCCGGGGATGCGCTTCGGGGCGCACGCGGCCAGGAGGAAGACGGCGCAGAGGGCGAGGAAGCGGTTGTGCATGGGCGGGGCCTTATGGGTTCAACCGCAGGTGTGTCAACCCATTCCCAGGCCCCGCTGGCCCGCGCGCGCTTTGACTATTTGGCGCGGATGACTTCAGCGATGAAGCGGTTGAGCACGGGCAGCTCGCCGTCGAGGATCTTGAGCCCCTCCGTCTTGATGAGCGGCTCCGCGATGAGGGCCACGGGCTTGAGCAGGAAGGGCACCTTGAGCGACAGCTCACCCTCCATCTTGCGCTCCGTCTGGCCATTGCCCAGGTCGCGCAGCTTCAGCACGCCCGTGTTCACCAGCATCTTGGAGATGGTGTGGGACGTGGGCGTGTTGGTGAACGTGAGCGTCTTGGTGCGCTTGTCGTAGGTGGACGTCTCGATGAAGGCGAACCACTCCGGGGACACCTTCTTCGGGCCCACCGAGGAGATGACGGGCTTGGGGCGGTAGCGCACCTTGCGGTGGACGCGGTCACCGTCGACGCGCACCTCCTGGGGCTGGAGCTCCAGCAGCACGCCGTGGTGCTGGAGGAGGTACGGGAAGTAGCGCTCGTCGAGGAGCGCGCGCTCCACCTCGTCCGCCGTCCCCTGGATGTACTGCGTCTTCTCGAAGTGCATGCCCCATCCACCTTTCCGTCAATGCGTGAATCACGCTGTCCGCAGGGGCCCGCGTCTAGCGGAAAGCCTGACGCGGCACCAGGGGCCCGCGAAAAGCCGTCTGCTCGAAGTCACAACGGGCCTCCCATTCGGTGGCGGCCGCCCGGAAGGCGGCCCCGTAGTCCGGCAGCGCGCCCACCTCATGCCGCACGGCGCCGCAGTCGCCGGCCAGGTAGGCGGCTTCAATCCTCAGCCGCGTGGCCTCCCGGCGGATGGCCTCCGGGAGGGTGGCGTCCGCCAGGGCGCGCTGGAGCTGCTCGCCCGCGAGCGCCGGGGCCCCCACCTGGTGCAGCCGCCGCCCCAGCAGGTAGCGCAGCCTGGGGTCCTGCGGCGAGGAGAGCAGGGCGCGGTCCAGCAGCAGCAGGCGCAGCTCCTCCTGGGGCGCGCGGAAGTACGCCTCGATGGGCGCGCGCCGCGACGGCGTCTCCAGCGCGGCCAGCTTCACCTGGGCGGTGCGCGTCACCTCCGGCCCGGCGTCCAGCGCGAGCGCGGCCTGGAGGAGCGCGCGGGCCCCCTCCACGTCGTCCAGGTGGAGGGCCACGTCCGCGCGGGCCACGGCCACCTCCGCGGCGAGCGCGGGCCGGTCCTTCACC
>JAFADT010000924.1 GCA_023424585.1 Pseudomonadota bacterium | reverse complement strand
CCGCGTCCCAGCGCGGCCCCGTCGCGGGCCAGTGGCCGGCGCTGCTGCTGGAGGCGCGCGCCAAGGCGGACGTGCGCTACGTGGAACCCGCGACGTCGCACCGCCCCGTCGTCGGTCCGGTGCTCGTGTTCGCCAAGCGAACCTTCCGCCGCGCGTTCCAGCCATTCATCAACGAAGTGCTGCGCCGCCAGGTGCACTTCAACGAAGCCATCCTGGACGCGCTCACCGTCGTCATCGAGAACCAGCGCGAGCACGCGCGCACCCAGGCCCTCTGGCGGCGCGAGCTGGAGGCGCGATTGAAGCAATTGGAGAAGGATCCGCCGGGCCCATCCTCGCGCTGAGAGAATGGCTGCCTGGTCGACGAACGGCGGCCCGAGCGGGCGTTGACGCAGCAACCTGCTCCGCGCTACATCGGCCCTTCACTTCGCCTGCCTCGTCAATCCTGAGGGGGATGCCACGGAGAGAATCCGCGGCGGCGGCGAAGCGCTTCCAAAGGGCCTCATCCCGCCCACGACGCGAGTTGCCAAGGCATGAAGATCGGGTTCCTCGTTGGGGACATCGCCAATATCTCCGGCGGGTCCAACGTCATCCTGGAGTACGCCTCGCGGTTGCAGGACCTTGGCCATGAGGCCGTCCTCATCACCCCGGGCCCCGTCCAGCTGACCTATCCCCTCTGGCACCCGCGGCTGGCGGACCTGCCGCGCCGGTCGGTCGCGGAGGCGGAGAACGAGTCCTTCGACTTCGCGCTGGCCACCTGGTGGATCACCTTCTACGACCTGTGGCGCGTCAACGCCCGGGTGTATGGCTATCTGAACCAGAGCCTGGAGTCGCGCTTCCACGCGGAGCGCCACTACAAGCTGCTCAACCGGCAGACGTACTCGCTGCCGCTCCTGTTCGTCACCGAGGCGAAGTGGCTGGTGGAGTTCATCCAGACGCTCCAGCCGGAGGGGCGCACGCTCTACGTGCAGAATGGCCTGTCGCGGGAGCACTTCCCCTGCGTGCAGGCCCCGCCCCAGCGCGACGGCAAGCTGCGCGTGCTGGTGGAGGGCCCGTGGGGCGTGGGCTTCAAGGGCGTGCCGGAGACGTTCGAGCTGCTGGAGCTGGCGGCGCAGGCGGGCGTCCAGTTCGAGACGGGGTGGCTGGCGTCGTCGTCCGGCGGGCAGAAGCCCACCGTCGGCGGCCAGCCGGTGCACGTGCACGAGCGCATCCCCATCAACCAGGTGCACCAGGTCTACGGCCAGTACGACGTGCTGCTGAAGCTCTCCCGCGTGGAGGGCATGTTCGGCCCGCCGCTGGAGATGTTCTCCCAGGGCGGCACGGCCATCACGTACACCGTCACGGGCACCGACGAGTACATGGTGCACGGGCAGAACTCGCTGATGGTGGAGCCGTACAACCACCGGCAGATCGCCCAGTTCCTGCGCCTGCTGAGCACGCAGCCCGCGTACCTCGCGCACCTGCGCGCGAACGCGCTCGCCACGGCGAAGGCGTTCACGGACTGGGAGTCCAGCACGCGGCAGGTGGCCGCGGGCCTGGAGGCGCTGCACGCGGAGGGCTGGACGAACACGCACCTGCGCCCCGCGCTGGCCGCCATGTCCACCATGCACGGCCACTGGCTGGACGACGTGTGGCGCGCGGAGCGCGGAGGCCACTCGCCGCTGCATCCGTACGTGGGCCCCGGTGAGCAGGTGCTGCTGGAGCGCTACCGCCGGCTGAAGAAGTCCCGCCCCGTCCGCGCGCTGCAGAAGCTGGTGTCCGACGACGTCAAGAAGTCCCTCCGCGCGCGTCTCACGCGAGTCCTGTCATGAGAGTCCATCCGCCCCCCTCCTCCCTCCAGCGCGTCGCCTTCGTGGGCGAGCCGGCCTTCGAGCCGCACGTGCCCGTCCAGGCGGCGTGGGCCCAGGTGCGCTTCTTCCCGGTGACGGCCGGCCAGTGGGAGCCCGCGCTCGACGCGGCCCGGGCCTGGGACGCGAACGCGACGATGGTCTTCCGCCCGCAGGACCTCACGCTGGAGCAGGCGGAGCGCGTCCCCGGCACCATGCGCGTGGGCGTGATCCCCGCGCCGCTGTTCAGCGCGGACGAAGTGGAGAAGCTCGCGCGCATGTCCGGCGAGGACGCGAAGGGCTTCCGCTGGCTCACGTACCTGGAGGCCCCTACCTCGCCGGAGCTGGCGCGGCTGCCGGTGCTCCAGGCGCTGCCCCTGCCGGTGGACACCGCGCGGTGCCCCACGGGCCCCCGCCTGGAGACGCGGCGGATGCTGGTGGCGGACTGGGCCAGCCCCACGCCGGAGGCGCTGGAGCAGCTGCGCAAGCTGGGCCCGGTGGACGTGCTGTCCTCGCACGCCACGCCGGAGGAGGTGACGCAGGCGCTGGAGAAGGCCGGGACGCTCGTCTACGCGTCGCGCGACCTGATGGGCCGCTTCGATCCGCTGCCCCTGCTGGCCATGGCGCACGGGCTGCTGCTGGTGGCCGACACGGTGTTCGCCGCGGACTGGAACATCGAGCCGGAGGACGAGTTCCTCTACCGGCCGGATGGCCAGTGGGCGCGCTCGCTGGACGAAGTGTTCCGCCTGCCGGTGTCCTTCCGCGCGGTGCGCATCCGCGCCTGGCAGAAGATGCGCGAGGCCTACGACGCATCGGCGTGCTTCCAGCGCGTGCTGCATGACGCCCACCTGTTCGCGGACCCCGCGGCGCACCTGGCGTCGCTGGCGCCCGCGCGTCCCCCGGTGGCCGTGCCCGTCGTCGCCGTGGAGTCCAACGGCGCGCGCGCCCCGGAGCCCTCAGCCCCGGAGGCCCTGGGCGCGGAGCAGGTGCAGCGCCTGCCCCACACCCTCGCGGCCGTCCCCAACTAGAGCCAAGGACATCGGAAGCAGATGACTTCCCGCCGTGAACCCGCAGCGGCCGCGCTGCTCCCCGCCCTGCAGCGCTGGGCGGTGGAGACCGCGCGCGACCTGTACCTGATGCAGAAGGGCGCCCCCGCCGCGTCCACGCACCCGCGCCCGACGTCCGGCGAGCGCATGTCCATCATCGCGTCGGAGGCGCTGCCCCTGAACGTGGTGGAGGGCCTCGGCCAGGCCTCGCGCCTGTTCCGCGCGAGCGACGCGCCGCCCATCGACGCCTCCCCCTTCGCCACGCTGCGCGAGCGGCTGCTCACCGCGACGGCGGGCTACGACGTGGTGGGCTTCGACGTCTTCAACACGCTGGTGGTGCGCAGCGTGGAGGGCGAGTGGCTCAAGACGGCCGTGGCGCGCGGCTTCCACGCGCGGCTGAAGGCGCTGGTGCACCCCAAGGCCCTGCCCACGGTGGCCCAGGTGCGCCAGCGCCGCTTCGCCCTGGAGATGGAGATCGCCGGGGAGCAGGTGGCCCAGGGCCGCGACAACGAGGTGGACTTCGAGGAGCTGCTGCGGCGCTGGGCGGGCAGCTGGGTGCCGCGCGAGCCGCTGCGCTCGCGCATGGCGGAGGAGCTGCGCGCGCTGGAGCTGTCGCTGGAGAAGCGGGCGCTGCGCCCCGCCCCGGGCATCGCGGAGGTGCTGTCCGCGCTGAAGGCCCAGGGCAAGCGGCTCATCTTCGTGAGCGACATGTACCTGTCACAGCCGCTCTTGCGTGAGCTGCTGCGGCACTGCGGGCTGGAGCAGTACTTCGACGCGGGCTACGTCTCCATCGACGAGGGGCTGCGCAAGGCGTCCGGGCGGCTCTTCCCGCGCGTGCTGGAGCGCGAGGGGCTGAAGCCCGAGCAGCTCTTCTTCGTGGGCGACGACGAGAACGCGGACAACGTGCAGCCGCGCCGCCTGGGCATCGCCACCCTGCGCGTGGACGACCCGGACGAGAAGCAGCGCCGCCGCCGGCTGGAGTCCGCCCAGAAGGCCGTGGAGCAGAACCCGTTCTGGTCCGCGCACTACGTGGACGTCGTGCTAAGCAACGAAGCACAGCACGTCCGCGCACCGGATGACGACCCGAGCTACCAGCTGGGCCGCACGCTGGGGCCGGGCATCGTCGCCTTCGTGGTGGACGTCATCGAGCGCGCGGAGAAGCTGGGCATCGACCACGTCTACTTCCTGGCGCGCGAGGGCCTGACGCTGCTCAAGGTCTTCGCCATCCTGAAGGACTCCGGGCTGTTCCCCCGGCTGCCCAGGGCGCACTACCTATTCGTCAGCCGGGCCTCCACCATCCTCGCGTCCATGCGCGAGCTGAGCTGGGAGGAGGTGCACCGCTTCTGGCGCCAGTACAGCCGCCAGTCGCTGCGCGGCCTGCTCAAGAACCTGTCCCTGCCCCAGGACGAGTTCATCCGGCTGGCCGCCGAGTGCGGCCTCACGGATCCGGACCGCCCCATCCTGGAGCCCACGACGGACGCGGCCTTCCAGCGCTTCCTCGCGTCGCGCCGGGTGCGCGTGGCCTTCCACCAGCGCCGGGACGAGGCGCGCGCGCGGCTGTCCCGCTACCTGGAGTACCGCGGGATGATGGGCCTGAAGCGCACGGCGCTCGTGGACATCGGGTGGAAGGGCAGCATGCAGGACAACCTGCTGCGCGCCTTCGAGCACGAAGCGCGCTTCCCGGAGCTGCACGGCTTCTACCTGGCGTATGTGCCGGACGGGCAGCCCCAGCCGAAGAACTCCTACAAGTACGGCTACCTGTCGGACCTGCGGCGGCGCGACCTGGAGGAGGCGGACTTCCTGCGCAACACCGCCATCTTCGAGATGATCACCACGGCGAACCACGGCAGCACGGTGCGCTATGGGCAGAACCCGTGGGCGCCGCACCTGCCCATGCCGGAGCTGCTGCATCACGACCAGGAGAAGGACAACAGCGCCCGCTTCTTCCGCCGCGTGCAGGAGGGCATGTACGACTACGCGCGGGACTACGCGCGCCTGGCCCCGCTCCTGCGCTTCACCGCGGACGAGCTGCAGCCCGGCACGCTCCAGGAGCTGCTGCGCTACACCCGCTACCCCACGGAGCAGGAGGCGCGCGAGTTCCTCAAGTACTCGCACGTGGAGAGCTTCGGCGTGCACGAGATCACCACCTTCGGCCTGAAGCTGGAGCTGCGGAAGCTCGCGCGGGTCGGCTCGGTGAAGGGGGCGATCCAGGAGGCGTGGAAGGCCTTCGAGACGAACCCCTGGCGCGACAGCGTGGTGCGCCGCAGCGGCGTGCCGCTGGCGAACCTGGCCTACGACGCCTGGTTCACCTGGCGGGCCATCCGGTAGCGACAGCCGCCGTCACGCGAGCGGGCGGCGCGCGCTGGGCACCTCGTGGGCCAGCGTGCGCACCGCCAGCGCCTCGCCGTCCTCCAGGTGGCGGCGCAGGTCGCAGTCCCCCGACAGCAGCGTGAGGTTGGGGTTGTAGTAGGGGTCGCCCTTCAGGAGCCAGGGCCGGTACGACGTGAAGGAGCGCCAGTAGTCCGGCTCCGGGATCGCGTCCGTGCGGCGGCTGGCGGACTCGTGGTGCACCACGCGCGCGAAGGGCGTGCACACCACGCGCAGACCCCGGGCGTGCAGGCGCAGGCCCAGGTCCACGTCGCTGCCGCACAGGAGGAAGCGCTCGTCGAAGCCGCCCAGCGCGTCGAAGAGGGGCCGGCGGATCATCACGCACGCGCTGGTGACGGACAGCCAGTTGCGCAC
>JAFADT010000906.1 GCA_023424585.1 Pseudomonadota bacterium | reverse complement strand
GCTGGAGGGCGCGGGCGAGGTGCAGACGCCCATCGCGTACACGGGCCCGGTGCCGCTGCCCCTGGGCGCGCCGGTGTTCTTCCGGCACGCGAAGGCGGGCGAGGTGTGCGAGCACTTCCGCACGCTGCTGCTCATCTCGGAGGGCCGCGTCGTGGAAGAGGTCCCGACCTACCGGGGTGAATGGGGGTGACGGCATGACGACCGAGGCGGTGAAGGCGAAGACGTGGCGCAACTGGTCCGGCGCGGTGGTGGCCCACCCGTCCGGCTTCCTCCAGCCGGAGTCCGTGGACGCGCTGAAGGCCGCGCTCCGCGAGGCCAGCGCCCAGGGGCGCACCGTGCGCGTGGTGGGCAGCGGCCACTCGTTCCCGCCGCTGTGCGCGACGGACGAGACGATGGTGTCGCTCGAAGCGCTGCGGGGCCTGGAGTCCGTGGACGAGGGCGCGCGCGAGGCCGTGGTGTGGGCGGGCACGAACCTGCGCGAGCTGGGGACGCTGCTCGCGTCGCACGGGCTCGCGATGGAGAACCTGGGCGACATCAACAAGCAGTCGCTGGGCGGCGCGCTGGGCACGGGCACGCACGGCACGGGCGTGGAGCTGGGCATCCTCTCCACGCAGGCGGCGGCGATGACGCTCGTCACGGCGAGCGGTGACGAGGTGACGTGCTCGGAGGACGCGTCGCCGGAGCTGCTCCAGGCCGCGCGGGTGTCCCTGGGCGCGCTGGGCGTGGTGACGCGGGTGCGGCTGCGCTTGCTGCCCGCGTACCGGCTGCGGCTGACGCGTCGGAACCTGGGGCTGGAGGAGTGCCTCGCGGGGCTGGACGAAGCGCGGGCGCGCCACCGGCACTACGAGTTCTTCTGGTTCCCGCACTCCGACCGCGTGATGACCAAGGCCATGGACCTCACGGACGAGACCCCGCACGGGGTGGGCGTGGGGCGCTGGTTCAGCGAGATGGTGATGGAGAACGCCGTCTTTGGCGCGGTGAGCCGCGCGTGCCGCCTGCGGCCGGCGTGGTGCGCGCCGGTGAGCCGGCTGTCGGCGAAGCTGGCGTCGGAGGGGGTGCTGGCGGGGCAGAGCCACGCGCTGTTCGCCACGCCGCGGCTCGTGCGCTTCCAGGAGATGGAATACGCCGTGCCGGTGGAGCGCGGGCCGGACTGCCTGCGCGAGCTGTCCGGGTACATCACGCGCGAGCGCCTGCCCGTGCACTTCCCCGTGGAGTACCGCTTCGTGCGCGGCGACGACGTGTTCCTCAGCCCGGCGCACGGCGGGGACCGCGCGTTCATCGCGGTGCATCAATACCGGGGCATGCCGCTGGAGCCCTACTTCTCCGGCGCGGAGGCCATCTTCCGCAACCACGGCGGCCGGCCGCACTGGGGCAAGCTGCACACGCAGACGGCGGAGACGCTGAAACACCTGTATCCGCGCTGGGACGACTTCCAGCGCGTGCGCGAGCAGCTGGACCCGGAGGGGCGCTTCCTCAATCCCTATCTGAGACGTCTCTTCCTGGAGGAGGGCGCCCGTCGCCCGGGGAGGGAACCCGGAAGCGCGAGGCTCGCGTAGCCCCACCCGCCGTGGAGCGAGGGGCGCGAAGTCCTTGACGCACCCTGGGACCGGGTTTTCGCGCCGTATCGCGTCAGACGATCCACCAACCTCTCGATAATGCACAATCCAACGCCCGGCATGCGGTTGGCTAGGGCGTGGGTTGGCGCCAGGCCCGGTGGCGCCTTGTCGAGGGGGATGGATGCGGACGAAGCCTTCCTGGAAGCGCGTGGTGACGGCGTCGATGCTGGTGCTCGCCGTGGGGTGTCGCACGCCCTCCGCGGGCCTGCGGGCCGCGGATGCGTCGGACTCGGGCAACTCCAGCCAGTCGGACTCGGGCAACTCCAGCGGTGGAGATTCGAGCCAGTCCGGCTCCGACGGCTCCAGCGACGAGGGCTCCAGCGAGTCGGGCTCGGGCGAGTCCAGCGACTCCGACTCGGGCAACTCCAGCCACGGGGACTCGAGTCAGACGGACTCGAACGACTCCTCGGGCGCCAGCGACCACAGCACGGGAGAAGGGGACTCCAGCCACTCCGGCTCCAGCGAGCACAGCGACTCGGGCACCAGCGAGTCGAACCAGGTGGACCAGGGCGACGACTCGCGCACGCGCAGCGAGAGCAGCAATGGCCGGGAGAACCAGCTCCTGTCGACGGCCACGGTGGCGCTGACGGTGATGGGCCTCGGCATCGTCATCTGGCAGTCCTACGAGCACTCGGCGCGGCGCAAGGGCAAGCGGCCCTCGCCCAGGGAGGTGGGGCAGGCGGCCCAGGTGTACCTGCGGGCCCGCACGCACCAGCTGCGCGAGGACCTGGCGCTGGGCGCAGGCCCGACGGTGGAAGACCTGGCGCAGGCGGCGCGCATCCGCCGGGAGAACCTGGAGGTCTTCGGCAGGCTGCTGCGCGCGCACCGCCAGGAGCTGCTGAGCATGGCGGACGCGAAGAGGCTGACGCCCGAGCGCGCCCGCGCCTGGCTGGAGCGGGTGGGCGCGCTGGCGCGCACCGAGCCCCGGCTTGAAGAGGACCGGCGGGCCTTCCTCCAGGAGCAGGAAGGGGCGACCCAAGCGGCCGAGGCCCTTCAGTGAAGCCCCGCCCAGCCTGGGCGGGGTTGCTGGCGGTGCTGCTGCTCTGCGTGAGCGCGCGGGCACACGCGCGAGGACAGGACGCGGCGCTCCTCGAAGAACCCCCAGGCCACCTCGCGGTGCCCGCGTTCTTGAGGGGCGTGTCCCCGGAGGTCGCCCTGGCCTCGCGGGTCGCGGCCCTGGAGGCCACGGCGGGCATCCTCCTGCGCGGCGCCGCGGCGCGGGATGCCGCGCTGGTCTCGGACGTGGAGGCGGGCCTCGCCGCCCTGCCTCCCGCGATGCGCCGTCCGCCGGGGGGCAAGCTGGAGTTGGTGCTCCACCCGGAGCCCGCGCCCCTGGGCCTGGGCGACGGCACGAAGGCCCGTCCCGACTGGTCGGAGTCCCGCGAGCAGTTCCACCTCTACCGCTACGCCCCGTCCGAGGAGCGCCGGGCCACGCTGCGGCTGTCACGGCTCACCGACCCGGAGGCCGAGCACCTGTGGCGCCGCCGCGCCGTGGTGCACGCCGTGATGCAGCGCTGGGACGACGCGCGCGGCTGGAGCAAGCGTCCCCAGTGGCGCAGGTTGGACGGATGGCTGCTCCCCTTCGACCGGCCCCTCACGTGGAGGGAGTCCGCGAGCATCACCTACGCGGGCGCCTTCAGCCGCGCCCGGGGCCAGGTCAGCGCGTCGTTGGACCTGGTCACGTTCGCGGAGGAGCTGTTCGTCCCCGTGGAGTCCCTGCGCCCGGAGGCGTTGCCCGTGGATGATCAGGTGCGCTGCCAGGAGTTCTCCAAGGCGCGCGCCCTGTCGGAGCTCATCGCGGAAGCGCGCCTGGGCACGCTGCCCGCGAGGGGCGACTGCCCGGCCTTCGACGCCTGGGCGGAGGCGGACGCGCTCTCCCACCTGGAGGTACTGCTCGTCGCGGCCTCGGGCCGCCAGCCCCAGTCCCTCTTCGGCCACCTCCTCCTGCGCCCGGTCTGGCGCGAAGGCGCCAGGGTGCAGGGCCCGGGCTTCGAGCGCGTCGTGCAACTCGTGGCGCTCACCGGCATGGAGGAGAAGGGCCTGGGCTACCTGGTGAAGGGCATGACGGGCGGCTACAGCACCGTCTTCCTCACGGGCACCCTGGGCGACATCACCCACGAGTCGCTGGAGCTGGAGCAGCGCACCATCCGCCGCTTCCGGCTGAACCTCACGCCCGGCGAGTCCCAGCGCATGCTGGAGCGCATCTGGGAGCTCGAGCGTCGCGGCTACCTGGGCTACTACTTCTTCACCGACAACTGCGCCGCCGCGCTCCTCTTCCTCCTCAACGGCTCGCTGGAGGACGGCAGACACGTGAGCGCCCCCGGCACGCTGTGGGTCCTGCCCACCGCCACGTTGGACACGCTCGCGAAGACGAGCGTCGTGGACGCCCGGGGCCGCACGGTGCCGCTCCTGGAGCACCTGCCAGACGCCTTCGAGTCCACCGGTGACCGCGCCCGGCGCGCGCTCGTGGAAGAGGAGCGGCTGCTCACGACGCTGGCCTCCCTGCTGCCGGCCGCTGCCCTCGCGCCCCTGCACCACGTGCACCGCCAGCTCCAGTCCCCCGAGCCCGACGTCCGCCGGCGGGCCTACGAGCACCTGCCCCAGGCCGTGATGACGGCGCTCGATGCCGCCGCGCCACCCGAACAAGCCAACGCGCGCGAAGCCCTGCACGCCTACGTGGCGCACGCGGTTCGGGTGGAGCGCGCGGCGGTGGATCAAGCCGAGGAGGAGAAGCTCTCCATCGAACGTGAGCGCCTCGTCGCCGTCGACCTCAAGGGGGAGGGGGGCGCCACGCAGGGGGCTCGGGAACGTCAGCGCCTCTTCGAGCGCGAGGACGCCATGCAGCGGAAGCTCGCGGTGCTCGACCGCACGGCCCTGCTCCAGCAGGCCCTGGACACCGCCACCAAGCGCCTGCCCACGCCGGACGAGCTCAAGGCCCTGGTCCGGGCGGAGCGCACCGAAGCCGCCTTCGCCGCGGCCACGGAGGCGCAGGGCACGCTGAACGAGGGCCCGTTCGCGGGCGTGGATCCGCGCGCCTTCCTCGCGCGGGACCATCAACGGAAGGTGGAGGCGGAGACCACCTGGGCCCGGGGCGCGCTGCGCGAATCCGGCGCGGCCCGCATGGTGGTGAGCGGCGGCATGGACTTCCCGGAGGTGGGGGCCGCGCGGCCGGTGGTGAGCCTGCGCACCTCCGCGATGAACGAGGCCCTGGGCGACGCGCGCCTGCACGGCTTCCAGTCCAGCAGCGAGCTGCGCGTGCTGGACGGAGAGCTCTCGGTGGAGCCCCGCTGGGGCGTGCCGCGCATCATCGGGTCGCGCCTGACGTTGGTGGGCTACCGCACGCTGCTGCCCGAGTTGCCCCAGCAGCAGCGGTCGCTCTCCGACGCGCTGGGCTGGGGCGCGGAGGCGAGGATGTCCACGGACCTCGACCGCCCGCTGCCCTACCGCGCGACGATGGAGGCGGAGGCGCTGGGCGTGGTGTCGGCCTCGGAGCGCTTCGACACCTTCCTGGCGGTGGGGTTGGGCGCCCAGGCCGCGATGGCCTGGAGCCGGGGGGAGACGGTCCCGACCGTCGGGCCCCGGCTGTCACTGGCCCATCGCACGGGCCTGCCCGGACCGGGAAACAGCGCGCTGCGCCTGGAGGCCACCTACGTGCCCTCGTGGCGCATGGGCATCACGCCGGGCTTCACGCACGAGGCGGACGCGACGCTCCAGGTGGAGTGGTACCTGGGGCGGGTCGCCCGCTGGAGCGTGCTGCTCACTCCTCGCGCCCAGGTTCACTGGGAGGGGACACTCGCGTCGTGGGCAGGTCCCGGGAGAAGTCTCGCGAGCCTTCCGGAAGGGCTGGCGCGACATCGCCTTGCGCTAGGAGTGGAGCTCCGCTGACGCCCGTCGGGTACGCGTAGCCGACGGGGAGCTCCCCGCTGAACATCGGGCGGCTGGCGGCCCCGCAGAGGGCGCCGATGAACAGGCCGATGGCGTTCAGGAGGGTCCAGTTCCACCAGCCCAGGCCGTAGAAGAGGCGCTCGGAGCCCACGCTGAAGACGTTGTAGGCCACGAAGAACACCGCGGGCACCCCCACGGCGGCGACGAGCGCGGCGGCCAGGGCCCGGCGGGGCCGCCCCGCGTGGAAGCCGCCGAAGGTGCCGGCCAGCAGGCCGTTGAACAGCGGGATGAAGAACGTGACGGCGCTGATGAGCACCATCGTCAGCACGCTGACGTCGAACCGGTTGTGCTTCCAGAAGATCCGGCTCTCCTCCACGCGCGTGTCGGGCGGGAGGCTCGCGTATTCGACCTGTTCGTTCCTCAGCGGGAAGCGCTCGCCCGGACTCGCGACGCGTTCCGACTCCTCCGTATAGGTCTCACTCATGGAGCATTGGCCTCCGTTCGGGCGGGGGAAAGGACGTGCCCGGACACCTGGGAGATGGTGCTGGAAGCGGGCGGGTGGAAGGGCCGAGGGCCTCGCCGGTCCCCGAGGAGGAGGGCGCTGGTTCTGCCTGCCCGCCGGGAATTTCCGCCACCGGGCGTGAGGGCGGGTGCCATACGCGGGGACCGTGGCACACCGGGGACTTGGCGTCCGGTGGCTGGCGGCTATGCTGCCGCGCCTCCGCAGTACCGCTTCCCAGCCCGGATGGATTCCATGAGCCTTCGCCGCAACCTGTTGACCGTCGCCCTCCTCTCCTCCGCGCTGCTGTCCGCCTGCGCGCTGCGCCCGCGCTACAACGACATCGTGCAGGCGAACGGCGCGGCCGCCCTCCAGGAGAACCAGCTCGTGGTGCTGCGCGTGACGGACGCCGAGACGGGCCAGCCGGTGAAGGGCGCCAAGATCCTGGGCGGCGAGTACCGCAACCACCTCAACTCCGTCAGCGACGAGAACGGCGAGTTCTCCCTCCAGCTCGACCCGGGCCTGGTGAAGGAGAACCCGCTGGTGGAGGTCGTGCTGCCCAAGGGCGTGAGCCGCTACAAGCTCCAGGTGGTGCCCTCCGGTCAGGCCCCCGCGCCCGAAGGCGCCCCCATCACCGCCCCGGCCGAGCCCGCCCCGGAGTCGTCCGCCACGCCCGCGACGCCCGGCGCGCCGTCGGAGACCCCGGCCGAGCCCACCCCCGACACGGCCACCAGCAAGTAGGTCCGGCCCTCAGGTGAACCAGCGGATCAGGCGCCTGCCCTGCGCGCGCCTGAACGCCCCCAGCCGCCGCTGGAAGTCCTCGCCGATGGTGACGAAGCGCACGCCGCAGCGCCCCCGCGTGCGCTCCCCAGCGGAGCGGCGGGCCCACATGACCCGGGCCTGGAAGGGGACCTCCTCGTCCCCCAGCAGCAGCGCGCCTTCCAGGAGATCGCCCGCCTTCATCGGCTGGAGCATCTCCGCGCAGAAGCCGCTCTCCGAAACATCCCGCGTGTAGAGCGGCAGCATGCCGCGCAGACGGACGGCCAGGCGATGCTCGAAGCGAGGCACGGCTCGGGGGAGGTGCATGTCCCGGGATTCTGTCCAATTCCGACCAAATAGTAAAATTGCACCAGCGGAGAACAGGCGGGCAGGCGGACCCCACGTGCAAGGCCTGGGAAACGTTGAGAAATTTCCCGGGAGGAGGGAGCGGGCCATGTCGAAGGCATTCACCAAGGAAGACGGGGGCGGCGACGAGGGGCTCACGCCCGCGCGTCCCCGTTCGACGTCGGCGGAGCAGCGCTACATCACGCCGGAGGGCTACCGCGCGCTCCAGGAGGAGCTCCAGGAGCTTCAGGGTCCCGTGCCGCGGGACTGGCCGGAGCTGGAGGCGGGCGTGCGCAAGCGCGAGCGGGAGCGCCGGGCGCGCGAGCTCACCGCCATCCTGGAGGACGTGCGGGTGGTGACGCCGGAGCCCTCGCAGGCGGGCCGCGTCTTCTTCGGGGCGTGGGTGGTGCTGGAGGACGAGGACGGCGCGCGCATGCGCTACCGCATCGTCGGTCCGGATGAGGCGGACGTGAAGGCGGGGCGGTTGAGCGTGGAGTCCCCGCTGGCGCGCGCGCTCCTGGGCAAGGAGGCCGGCGAGTCCGTGCAGGTGGAGCGCCCGCGCGGCACGGTCGAATACGAGCTCCTCGCGGTGGAGTACGCGGAGTCCGAAGGCTCCACGGCCGCGCCGTGAGGCCGCGTCAGCGCTTGGTGGCGATGACGGTGACGAGCCGGCCGAAGGGCTCCGGCATGTCGCCCTCGCGCACCTCCACGTCGAACCCCGCCGCCTCCAGCAGCGCGCGGGCGCGGGGCACGAGGAACGTCAGGTAGTACATGACGAACGGCGGCTTCCAGAGCGCGTTTCGCACGCGCATCGCCGCGTTGAAGCCCTTCGCCACCCAGTAGCCGGGGTTCAGCGCGGACGGCGGCTGCGCGGTGACGAAGACGAAGCGGCCCCCGGGCTTCAGCGCCCGCGCGATGCCCGCGACGAGGCGGGGCTCGTCCTCCTCCAGGATGTGTCCGAAGGCGCCGAAGCTGGTCACCAGGTCGAACGCCGCGTCGAAGGGCAGGGCCAGCGCGTCCCCGCGCACGAAGTCGAGCGCCGCGCTCCCCGGCGCATCCGCGAGCCGCCGCCGCGCCTCGTCCAGCATGCCCTGGCTCAGGTCGAAGCCGACGACGCGCTCGCGGCACAGGGGGCGCAGCACGCGCATCGCGGCGCCGGTGCCGCAGCACACGTCCAGGGCGCTGCCCACGGGGCCCACGTGCGCGAGCGCGGCCTTGAGCACCGGATCCGGCGTGCGGAACGGCGTGTGCTCGAACTTGGGCGCGAGCAGGTCGTAGCCGTGCTCGACGGAGGTGAGGGCCTGCCGGGCCAGCTCGCGGAAGGTGGGGCCGTCGCGGTGGAACATGGAGCGAGGTGTACCCACATCCCTCCGGTCCCGCCACCGGGGTCGGGCGAGCGCCGACGGGATTTGAATGTTCCGGCGGGGGCCCCGTCAGTCAGGACAAGCAACCCGGACGGAGGATGGAAGACATGGCTTTCAAGCTCGGACTCGCGACCCTGGCCTTCGGTGCACTGCTGCTCGGCTCCTCCACGTCGTTCGCGGCGGACTGGCGCGGCCCGACCCGGGCGGATGCGCAGTGGGGCGGGCAGCGGTACCAGGGGGGCTGGGACTCCGTGCCGCAGGGCCAGGCGTTCCGCTACGTCGATGACGACGAGAAGACGCGCCGCTTCATGGGCTGCCGCGGCCCGAACTGCAACCACGGCCCCATGCCGCGCCCGGTGGACGCGCGCGGCCGCTACGAGCTGCAGACGGTGGAGCGCTGGGTGCCCGCGCGCTACGAGCAGGTCTGGATCCCCGAGCAGTGCGTGGCGCGGGGGCGCCACGGCCGCGCGGTGCGCTGCACGCCGGGCCACTACGACCAGCGCTATGTGGCGGGCGGCTACCAGGCGGTGACGGAGTGGGTCTGGGTGCCGTACGGCGGGCGCCGCTGGCAGACGGTGGTCTACTACCCGTAGCGAGCACGAGGCGCTGGGACGAACGACGCAGCGGGGAAGCAGGGGAACAACGCGGGGCGGTGCCTGGAGTGGGGTCTCCAGGTGTCGCCCCGCGGTGTTTCATGGATGAAGGCGCCGGGTGCCTTTCGCGGGCGGGCCTGTTAGGCAGGGCCCGCATATGGGGACCGCATTCATCACGGGCGCGGGCGTGCGCGTTGGAAGCGCGGTGGCGCGAGCGCTCGGCCGCGCCGGCTACGACCTGGCGCTTCACGCGAACCATTCCATGGCGTCGCTGGAGGCGCTGGCGCACGAGCTGCGGGCGCTGGGCCGCGCCGTCGCGCTCTACCGCGGCGACCTCTCCGACCCGCGCGCGGTGGACGCGCTGGGCGCTCGGGTCCGCGAGGCGCACCCCGCGCTGGACGTGGTCGTCCACAACGCGGGGCTCTACGAGCGGGTGGCCTTCGCGGACGTGACGCGCGAGCAGTACCGCCGCATGCTCGCGGTGAACGTGGACGCGCCCTTCTTCCTCACGCAGGCGCTGCTGCCGTCGCTGCGCGCGGGGAGGGATCCGCTGGTGGTGCACCTCACCGACATCGGCGGGGAGCGGGCGGTGAGCCACTACGCGCACTACTCGGTGAGCAAGGCGGCGCTCGTGATGCTGACGCGCGCGCTGGCGGTGGAGCTGGCGCCGCACGTGCGCGTCAACGCCATCTCGCCGGGGGTGGTGGCGTTCCCGGAGCACTTCGACGAGGCCGCGCGGCGGGACGTGCTCCAGCGCGTGCCCATGGGGCGCGAGGGCCGCGTGGAGGACGTGGCGCGCACGGTGGTGTTCCTCGCGCGAGAGGCGCCGTACCTCACCGGACAGGTCATCGCCGTGGATGGCGGAAGGAGCGCGCAGCTGTGAGCCAGGAGCCGGCGTGGATCCACCCCGTGGTCACCGACGCGCAGGGCCGTCCGCTGGACGTGATGGAGCTGCGCGGGCTCACGGTGGACGTCATCGTGGGCGTCTACAACCGCGAGCGCGTGAAGCCGCAGCCCCTGCGCCTGGACGTGGCGCTCTTCCTGGACGCGAGACAGGCGGCGGTGGGCGGAAGGCTGGCGAACACCGTGCACTACGGGCGGCTGGCCGGTGAGCTGCGCTTCCTCCTGGATGCGTGCCGCTTCGAGCTGCTGGAGTCCGCGGCGGAGGCCGTGTGCCGCTACCTGCTGGCGCCGCCCACGGACGCCGCGCCGCACGCGCCCCTGTACGCCGCCACGGTGCGGGTCACCAAGCCGGAGGCGCTGACGGGCTGGGCCATCCCGTCGCTCCAGGTGCACCGGACCGCCGAGGAGATGGTGTACCGCGCGGAGGCGAAGCCCTTCGGCCACGTGGACGTCATCCACGAGGGCGCGACCTACGGCGTGTACCGGCTGCGGGTGGAGCCGGGCGGGGGCATCCCGCCGCGCGCGGACGGGCACACGGAGGGCATGGAGCTGGTGCTGGGCGCGGGGATGCTGCTGGAGGGCCAGCCGGTGGGGCGGGGGATGGCGTTCAACGGCCCGGGCGTCTTCGGCCACCGCTACGACAACCCGACGGCCACCGAGCAGACCGTGCTGGGCGTGTACCGGCCACGGCTGGTGCTCCTCGATGGAGGCGGCGCTGGGGAGCTGACGCCCGTGGGGGCGGGCACGCTGTATTACCTGCCCGAGTAGGTCCCGGCCTGCCAAGCGACGGGGGAGGGCGGGTGTGCTAGCTGTAGAGGCGCCTCGTTCGTGAAGGACGCATCGGATGACCCTGGACCGGCGGATTCAGCTCTTCGTGGTGCTCGCGGGGGTGTTCATCACCTCGCTGGTGGTCGGCGACATCATCGGGGTGAAGCTGTTCGAGGTGCACCTGGGCCCGGTGGTGGCGGTGATGTCCGCGGGCATGCTGCCGTTCCCGGTGACGTTCCTGCTGACGGACATCCTCAACGAGTTCTATGGCAAGAGGGTCGCGCGGCTCGTGACGTGGGTGGGCTTCTTCATGGCCATCTTCACGTTCGTGATCATCGCGCTGGCGGGGCAGATTCCGTGGGCGCCGATGACGGAGGCGAAGGACTACAACGGGACGGTGGCGGCGTCGTTCAACAACGTGTTCGGCGGCTCGCAGCGCATCCTGATGGCGTCGATGGTGGCGTACCTGGTGGCGCAGTTCCTGGACATCTCGGTCTTCAACCTGCTGAAGCGCGTGACGAACAACCGGATGCTGTGGCTGCGCGCCACGGGCTCCACGGTGGTGTCGCAGCTCATCGACACGGTGGTGGTGCAGTTCGTCGCCTGGACGGGCGTGCTGCCGCAGAACGTCATCTTCCGGATCATCTTCACCTCGTACGCGGTGAAGCTGCTGGTGGCCATCGGGCTGACGCCGCTCGTCTACCTGGGGCACACGCTGGTGGAGCGCAAGCTGGGCATCGCGCCGGTGGTGCTGGGCGAGGACGGTGAGCCGGTGAACCTCGTGACCCCCCAATCCGAGCCCCCATCCGCGGCCACGGCCTGACCGCGGTAGACTGCGGGGACGGGAGGGTGCCCCATGCAGTTCACGCTCGCGGATGTGTGCGGACCCCCACCGCCCTCGGTGGGCTTCTTCTACGCGCTCTGGCTCTCGCCGGTGGTGGTGTTCCTGCTGCTGCGATGGTTGCGGCGCGGACCTCGCGATGCGCACGACGTCCTGGGTTGGAAGTGGTTCGCCGCGATGACGCTGCTGTTCGTCCTCCTGCGCTTGAAGTGGCTGCGAAGCCCCTCCTCCAAGTGGGACGTGCTCCACATCGCCTGAACGAACAGAGGGGCAGGGCTCGAAGCAGGAGCCCTGCTCACACCGCGCCTCAGCGCGCGTTCACCGCCGGGTGCTTGAGCACCTGCATCGTGCCGCGCGTGACGCCGAACTGCTCGTGCACCGCCGCGCGCTTCACCGCCTCCGCGGGCGCCAGCCGGCCCGCGAGCAGCTCCTGATACGCGCCCAGCACCCGGGCTGCCTCCTCGCGCGTCTCGCGCACGAACTCCACGCGGAAGCGCCGCACGCCGCGCTCCAGCAGGCGGGGCACCAGCGACGCCGCGCTCTGCGCCTGCGCGTTGAACACCGTGTTGCGGCAGCCCACGTCCACGATGACCGGGTGCTCCAGGCCCAGCCGGTCCTTCAGCGCGATGGCGTGCTGCTCACACGGCCGCCCGCAGGTCTTGTAGTCGCGCCCGTTGGACAGCGTGTGCGAATACACGCAGTGCTCCGTGTGGAACGTGGCGATGTGGTGGTGCAGCGCCACCGCGAACCGGTGCGCCGGCGCCTGCTCCAGCAGCGCGAACAGCTGCTCCGAGTCCAGGTCGTGCGACACCGTCAGCGTGTCCAGCCCCAACCCCAACAGGTGCGCCGCCGTCAGCGAGTTCGTGACGTTCAGCGAGAAGTCCCCGTGCAGCACCGGCCGCGACGCCCCCGCCGGC
The DNA here is from genome assembly GCA_023424585.1 of Pseudomonadota bacterium. Classification (GTDB taxonomy): domain Bacteria; phylum Myxococcota; class Myxococcia; order Myxococcales; family Myxococcaceae; genus Corallococcus. Next base: position 5,775 of record JAFADT010000906.1, on the reverse strand, counting down.
TGCTCCAGGAAGTGCATCATCGCGCCCCAGTGGCGCACCAGCACCGCGTCCGGCCGCAGCCGGTCCAGGCGCGTGTCGTAGCCCTCCTCGCCCGGCTTCTGCACCCGCACCGTGGCGATGGTGACGCGCAGCCCCGCCGCGCGCGCCCGCTCCACCGCCTTCTGGAGCCCCACCAGCTCCATCCAGTCCAGCTCCACCTCGCGCAGGCCCGCGGCGATGACCGCCTCCAGCTGCGCGTCGTCGCGGCACAAGGGCAGCAGCCGGGGCGCGTCGTCCGCCGGCCGTGACGCCACCTTCGCCAGCAGCGCGTCGCGCACGTCGGACTCCACCGCCTCCTCGCGCACCGTCCGCGCGGGGCCGCGCTCCACGTCCGCCGTCAGCTCCGCCACCAGCTGCCGCCGCAGCGCCTTCAGCTCCGACACGGGCAGGTGCAGCCCCGGCGCCAGCCCGGACGCGTCCAGCTCCGCCAGATGGAACGACGTCCCGCCCAGCGCGGCCAGCTTGTCCTTGAGCAGCGCCGCGTCCACGCCCGCGCCTCGCGACGGCGCGAGCACCGTCGTGCCCACCGCCTCGCGCGTGAACCGCCCGGTGCTCATCCGCACGCGCAGCGGCGTGCCCTCCGCGCCGGACACCACCAGTGACAGCGGGATGCGGCCCTCGGGCTCACCCTGCGCGAGCAGCCCCTCCGTGCGCCTCGCGAGCGCCGGGTCACTGTTCAGCCACACGCGCTGCCCAGGCGCCACGCGGCCCAGGTCCGGCCCGGGGTGCCCGAAGCCCAGCACCCACGCGTCGCCTTCGCGCTCCACGCGGAAGATGGGGCCGCCAGGCTCGTGCTTGTCCTCCGGCGCGCCCGCGTCGAACACCACGCCCATGCCCGGACGCGGATCCACGTCCGCGGGGTCGGGCTCGCCCGTGAGCGGCGCGGACACCGTGCCCGCCGGAGCCTCCGGGCGCTCGTCGCCCAGGCCCAGCGCGCCCGTCCACGGCCGGTCGTCCGGCGCCACCAGCACGTCCTTGCCCGACACCGCCCGCACCCGGCCCAGGTACAGCCCGCGGTGCTTCGGGAAGCGCCCCTCCACCAGCGTCTGGTGGTCGGACCCCGCCAGGAACCCGTGCGAGAACCCCCGGCTGTACGACAGCGACATCTCCGCCAGGTCCTTCGCCAGCCGCGCGCCGTCGGGCCTGCCGGCCATCACGCCGTCCAGCCAGCGGCGGTAGCCCTGCACCGTGCTGGAGACGTAGGCCGGGCCCTTGAGCCGGCCCTCGATCTTCAGACTATGCACGCCGATGTCCGCCAGCTCCGGCACCGCGCGCACGCCCGCCAGGTCCTTGGGGCTGAGCAGGTACTTCACCTCGCCCAGGTCGCGCGTCTCGCCGTCCACCACCAGGTCGTACGGCAGCCGGCAGGACTGCGCGCACTGGCCCCGGTTCGCGGACCGGCCGCCCCAGGCCTCGCTCGTGAGGCACTGGCCGCTCCACGACATGCAGAGCGCGCCGTGGATGAAGACCTCCAGCTCGATGTCCGTCTGCGACGCCAGCCGGCGGATCTCCGCCACCGACAGCTCGCGCGGCACCACCATGCGCGTGAAGCCCAGCCCCGTGGCGAACCGCGCCCCTTCCGCGCTGGACAGCGTCATCTGCGTGGAGGCGTGCAGCTCCAACTGGGGGCACACCGCCCGCGCCAGCAGCGCCACCGCCGGGTCCTGCACGATGAGCGCGTCCACGCCGGCCTTCGCCACGCCGCGCAAGAGGTGCTCCACCACCGGCAGCTCCGGCTCGAACACCAGCGTGTTCAGCGTCACGTAGGCGCGCGCGCCGGCCCGGTGGATGAGCCCCACCGTCTCCGATAACCGGGCGAGCGAGAAGTTCTCCGCGCGCGCCCGCGCGTTGAAGCCTTCATCGAGCCCGAAGTACACGGCGTCCGCGCCACTGGCCAGGGCGGCACGCAACGACTCCAGGTCACCAGCGGGGGCGAGGATTTCGGGGCGTCGGGGAGACATGCCTCCTACCTAGCACGCCCACCCCGGCCGCTCCCGCGTTGATGCCTGCCCACCTCCCCACCGGGCGTGCACCAGACCCCGAGTGCCTTCCACGCGGGTCCATCCTGAACCCATACAGGTGTCTGGCGCGACAAGGACTCCCATGGGAAGGGGAGTCAGGTGGAGTGTTTGTCTTTGCGGGCCGGGGTGATATTCCAGGTCTCCGGCGCGCAGGGCAGGCACCCGCTCGAGGGGGGAGGGATGTCAACCACGCCGCGCGCCTTCTTCCGAAAGGATCTCCCATGCAGCGCGAGCAGGTGTCGGGGGCGCGCTCCGCCCCTGGGCGGCTGGAAGCGGTGGATGCCATGCGGGGCACGGTGATGCTGCTCGTGTTCCTGTCGCACTTCGCGGATGCGTATCTCTATCCGCTGGGCGGCGAGGCCGCGCACCTGCGCGAGCGGATGAACCTGCTGACGATGATGGCCACGCCCGGCTTCATGGTCATCAGCGGGCTGATGCTGGGGCTCCTGCACGCGCGCAGCCGGGACTTCGGCCCGCTGCGCGCGCGGCTCCAGCGCCGGGGCCTGTTCCTGCTCACCGCGGGCCACCTGCTCATCGTGCCCACCTGCCGCTTCTGGGCGGACGAACCCCACTACCTGCTGCGCATCCTGCCGGTGACGGACACCATCGGGCTGGCGCTGCTCGTGGGGCCCTGGGTGATGACGCGGCTCGGCGGTCGGGCCCGCGCGGCGCTGGGCCTGGGGCTGTTCGCGCTGAGCTGGGCGGTGAGCCTGGCCTGGTGGCCGGAGTCGGTGGTGGCGCGCACGCTCAAGGAGCTCCTCTTCGGTCAGCGCGAGCTGTCCGTGCTGCTCTCCAGCTTCCCCGTGGCGCCGTGGCTGGGCGTGTACCTGGTGGGCAGCATGTTCGGCGAGTGGCTGGGCACGTGGGGCCGCGCGGACGTCAAGGGCGTGGGGCGGCGCTTCGAAGCCGCGGGCCTGGGCATCGCCATGGGCGGCGCGGCGCTGGTGGTGCTGCACATCGCGGTGCACCACTCGTGGCACGGCGCGGGCTTCGACACGCTGATGGCGCTCACGTCGCAGGCGCAGAAGTACCCGCCAGGGCCCGCCTACGTGGCGCTGTATGGCGGCACGGTGCTCGCGCTGCTGGGGCTCCTGATGCGCGCCGAGCAGGCCGGCTACCTGTCGCGCTCCCTGCGCGCGGCGAGCGTCATCGGCCGGCACTCGCTGCTCGCGTTCGTGCTCCAGTTCTACGTGTACTACGTGGGCCTGTACCTCCTGCGCGTGCACTACACGCCGCTGTGGCCGCTGCTGTTCGTGCTCACCGCCGTGCTCCAGTGGGGCGCCCTGTACGCGTGGGACCTGCGCGGCCGCGCGCGGGAGGCCGCCGCGCGCCTGCCCGTGGCCACGCCCGTGGCTCGCTGAGGAAAGCGGGCAGGGGAGCGAGCGCCGCGCGGCGGGTGTCGGACCGCGGCGCGAGTCCCCACCCTTCGACCCAGGAGGTCGTGATGCTCGAGGTCGTCGTCTACATGAAGCGGACCTGTCCCTATTCGCGGCAGGCCATCGCGCTGCTCAACGAGAAGGGCTGCGAGTTCCAGAAGGTGGATGTCGCCGCGGACGAGGTGCGGCACGAGGAGATGATGCGGCGCTGCGGCAGCCAGACGGTGCCGCAGATCTTCATCGGAGGCCGCCATATCGGTGGCTGCGATGACCTGTATGACCTGGAGGCGCGCGGGCAACTGGACGCACTCCTCGGCCGGGAGACCCGGGACTCCGCCGCTCCCTGAAGCCGCCATCCGTCGTCGTCCTCAGGCCGTGCTCCTCGTTCCGGGGGACACGGCCCTCGTGTTTCCAGGGCACCCGCGTCATCCCTCCGGACAAGTGCCGGAGCGGGCCTGGTGGTGGAACTTGTCGAGCCCTGGGGACGGGGCCTCCCGGTGGGAGCCTTGAAGCCCGTCCTGCGCGCGGTGCCCACCCTCCAGCACATTCGCGGGTCCCTGTCGCCAGGCCCCAACCGCGCGGATTCACACTCCTGCCAGCCTGCCCGGCGACCCGGCGTCGGCGCCGCTCAGGGCTGACGGGGAATGCACGGCCCGCACGCCTTCGTTGCCGGCCGACCTCGCGAGCGCACCTCCGCGCCGTGAACCCCTACGAGGAGTCCCCATGCGCTTCCACCTGACCCTGACGACCATCGTCTGTGCCACCGGGATGCTTGCTGGCACCGTCGGCTGTACCGGCGAGGTCGGGCCCGCGCCCGCGACAGCCACGCCGCCGGACACGTCCAGGCCGCCCATCGTCATCTCCCCGCGTCCCCAGCCGCCCACCGACGCGGGCACGAGCACCGGCGAGGACGGCGGCGTCGCCACGGACGGAGGTCTCGGCACCCCCACGGACCCGGCGGAGCCACCACCCACCGAGCCACAGGAGCCCGAGCCACCGCCGCCCGCCGAGCCGAGATATTCGCGCGTGCTCTGGGTGTCCCCCAGCGGCAACGACTCCGCGGCGGGCACGGAGGGGCTGCCCCTGCGCACGGTGGCGCGCGCGGTGTCGCTGGTGAGGCCCGGGGAGGCGGTGTTCCTCCAGTCCGGCACGTGGCGGGAACACGTGGAGCTGAAGGAGCGGCAGGGCACGGCGGAGCAGCCGCTGACGCTGCGAGCCGCGCCGGGCGCCACGGCCATCCTCCAGGGCGGCGCCATTGGCAGGACGGCGCTGGTGGACGTGAGCGGCGCGTACTGGAACATCGAGGGGCTCACGGTGGACGTGGGCGGCGAGTCCACCTTCGCGGTGATGTGGCGCGGCGCGGGCGCGCACCACGGCGTGCTCCGGGACAGCACCGTGAAGAACGGCACGGAGGGCGCGGGCGTCTACGTGACGGAGCAGGCGCACGACGTCCTCATCGAGGGCAACGACATCTCCCACTTCGACAGGGGCGAGGTGGACAGCCACGGCGTCGCGGTGCAGACCTCCGCGTTCAACGTGGTGGTGCGCGGCAATGACATCCATCACAACTCCGGTGACGGCGTGCAGTGCCTGGGGCCGGAAGGCGGCGCCACCAACCCGGGCACGCCGTTCGACAACCTGCTCGTGGAGAACAACCAGCTCCACGACAACCGGGAGAACGGCGCGGACATCAAGACGTGCACCCACGTCACGCTGCGCGGCAACACCGTCTACAACCACCGCGCCGTGTCCACCTCCGCGGGCGAGGGCATCCTCATCCACATGTCCCCGACCGACGTCACGCTGGAGGACAACGTCTTCTACGCCAACGCGCGCGCCATCCAGATTGGCGGCAACCGCGAGGGCGCGCCCCCCACGCGCGTCATCCTGCGCCGCAACCTCATCCACGACGGCCTGGGGGCAGCGGATGGCGAGGAGGGCACGGGCATCCGCATCGACACATCCGTGGACGTGAAGGTGCAGCACAACACCGTGTGGAACCTGAGCGGCGCGTGCCTCATCTTCGGCACGGGCTCCACGGGCGCCAGCCAGGGCCTGGACGTGCGCAACAACATCTTCGCAGGCTGCGGCATCGCCGCGCGCGGTGGCCCGGGCCGGAGCGGCGCGGTGGTGGACGGCAACCTGTATTACCGGAGCGGCGGCGCGGCGGTGTTCCGCCTGGATGACGCCAGGATGGGCCTGGCCGACTGGCGCTCGGGGTCCGGCCTGGACAAGCGCTCCCAGGAGCGCGCGCCCGCCTTCGTCGACCCTGGCGCGGATGACTACCAGCTGTCCGCGCAGTCCCCCGCGCGCGAGGCGGGCCTGCCCCTGGGCCTGCC
>JAFADT010000905.1 GCA_023424585.1 Pseudomonadota bacterium | reverse complement strand
CCAACGCCCGGCTGGGCGACCCGGCCACCCCGGGCGGCCCCCTCCCGTCCGGCGGCCAGCCCGTCGTGCTCACCACGGAGTCCGGCGCCCCCATCGAGGACGCCGACACGCCGTCCAACCACTGACGGCCCGCGCCCGCTCAGGGCGTGGCCTTCACCGCGCCCTTCTTCTTGGGGGCCGGCGCCCCGGCCGTGTCCGGCCCCAGCTCCCGGAACGCCTCGCGCACCGCGTCCGGAGAGGCCGCCACCTTCGCGGCGACGCGGAGCCCCTCCGCGGGGGACAGCCGGCCCAGCAGGCTGCGCTCCAGGTGTTGATCCACGAAGGCCTGCGCGGCGTCCTCCTTCAGGTCCACCAGCGCCCCCTTCGCGTCCAGCACCGGCACCACGCGCGGGGAGTTGAGCAGCAGCACCGTGGGCACGTCCACGGCCTTCACCCGGCGGGCGACCTCGTCGCGCAGCTTCGGGTCGAAGTGGATGCCCTTCTCCTGCACCAGCGCGCGGATGCCCTCGTAGTCGCCGGTGGCCTTGATGACCATCAGCCGGGAGAGCAGCTCGCCCACGGCCTCGCGCATCTTCGCGTAGTCCGGAACCACCAGGTACGTGCGGCCGTCCTGCGTCACCTGCTTCACCGCGCCCCGCTCCTCCAGGAACGTCACCGTCATGTGGTGGCCGCGCTGGTGGTCCTCCTCGAACGCGTTGCCCACCTCCACGCGGCGCAGGTTGGTGAGCCCCTCCACCAGGAAGTCCCGGTACATCTGCTTCGCGATGGCCTCGTGGTCCGGCGACAGCTCCGCGAGCGCCGGGTCGAACGCGTGCCACAGCGCGACCAGGTCCGCGCGCGCCTCCTCCAGCGTGTTGTCGTACTCCTTGAGGAAGACGGACGGGGACTGGCCCTTCAGCTTCGGGTCCACCTGGCCGGAGGCGTGCCCCAGCACCTCATGGAAGGCCACCAGCCACTTGCGCGCGGTGACGGAGTACTTCTGGGCCTGCTCCCGGTCCTCCGCCGTGCGGGAGAACTCCAGCGCCAGCGGCAGCCGCGTCACCGCGGAGGCGGCGTCCATGACGTTGGTGATCATCACGCTCTTGCTGCCGTACTTCTCCCGGATGTGCTGCTCGTTGGGCAGGTTGATGCCCGCGGGCGGCTCCGGGTTGGAGGTGATGAGGTTGATGGCCTTGGCCACCGGCGGCGCGACCTTCTTGCGGCGGTACTTCTCCGGCCAGGGCAGCCGGTCCTCGAAGTACTGGGCCTTCTGGCCCATGAGGACCATGATCTGGTTCTCCTTCGCGTCGCGGTAGTTGACCAGCGCCTCCCACTGGCCCTTGTGGCCGCGCGGGTCGACGTACGTCTCGATGAAGCCCAGGTTGGCGTCCACCTTCGGGTCCACCTTGAGCCACGCGATGTTGTACGCGTCCCAGTCCTTGGGGCTGCCCGTCTGGAAGTAGCGCACCAGCTTGCCCAGCGCGGCCTTCTGCGCGGGCTCGGCGGACTTCATCGCCTCCTGGAGGTGCGCGATGACGCGCGAGAGCTCCTTCGCGTACAGGCCCGGCTTCACCCGGCCGTCCGGCGTGCCCGCGCGGAACACCTGCTCCGTGAGCTTGCCGTCCTGCTTCACCACGCGCGAGTTGAGCGGGTACTTCTCCTGGAACCCCGCCAGGTCCTTCTCCGTCACGCCGGGGCCGTAGGCGGTGTTGGAGGACGCGGTGAGGAGGTCCTGTCCCGCCGGCGGGGCCTTGGAGGTGAGCTGCGGCTCGAAGGCCGCGTCGAAGAGGGTGGGCTTCAGCTCCTGGAGCCAGGCCTGGAGCGAGGCCTCGTCCCTCACCGTCCAGGGCGCGCCGGCCGCGAGCGCGCGCGAGGCCCCGGCCGCGAGCTCCTCCGCGGTGAAGGTCGGGACGAACTTCTGCCCGGTGGTGCTGTCGTGGTTGCCGGTGTGTCCGTAGAAGCGCAGCAGGTAGTCCGCCAGCTTCGCGTCAAAGCCGGAGGCGGCGCTCTGCGCGTCCCGGCCGAAGAGCCACACGCCCTCCAGCAGCTGCTTCGCCGGCACCAGCTTCCAGCCGAGCTGATCCAACGCGATGTCCTCGCCCGCGTGCGCCGCGAGCGTCAGGGACCACGCCACGCGCTTCTCCGCCAGGGACAGCTCCGCGACGCCCGGCGCGAACATCTGGGCGACGGCGGTGTTGCCGGAGCGGGCGCGGAGGAACTTCCCGCCGGGGACGCTGAGGGTGGGCTGCGCGGCCTGCGCGGGCCCGGCGTCCGGGGCCGGGGGCTTCGGCGGGGTGGCGGGCGCGGCGGCGAGGACGGCGGCCAGCAGCAGGGGCTTCATGGCGGGCTCCGGGGAGACGTGATGGAGCGTGGCTACCCCGCGTGCGGGGTGGACTCAAGCGGCCCGTCGCCCGGGCCTCCCGGGGCGGAACGGCGCGGCCGCGGACCGGCCCCACCCGCCTGACGTCGCTCCCGCGTCAGCCCCTCCGGCAGGAAATGCGCGACAGCCCAGCGCGCCCACGCGATGATTGCGCTCAGGCTCCCGTCCATGGCGCCCACGCGTCCCGCCGGGGGACGCGCCGCGGGCGGGGGGCGGCCCTTCGCGGTATGAAGCACGCAGTGCCCAGAAGCGTACAGGTGGTCCCTTCTCCCCGCTCTCCGCTGGAGCCAACGCCCATGCCCCCCTCGCCGTCCTGGACCTCACCTCGCGGCGTCCTGCTCGCCGCCCTCCTCGCCTCAGGCTGCGCGAGCCCCCCCCGCGCGGAGCGCTCCGCCCCGCTGCCGCCTCCGCCCACCTCGGTGGCGCTCACCGTGGGCTACGAAGAGGCGGTGCGGCTGGGCGCCGCGTTCGCGCGGAACCAGGGGCCGGCCCTGGAGCTGGTGATGGCGAAGCAGGGCGAGGCGTCCTGGTGGCTGCGCTTTGCCTCGCCAGAGGGCCACGCCCTCCTGGACCTGCGCGTGGATGGCCAGACGGCGGCGGTGGAGGCCATCCCCCTGCCGCCGCTCCACCAACGCGCGGAGTGAACCCACCAGGATTGGACTGTCTGCTATTTCCTGGATCACCCACCCCGCGGGGTTGGGGTATCCAGGCCCCATGGAGGATGCGCTGACGACCCTCATGATCGTGATCCTCGCCACGGCGGCGGTGCTGGTGGCGATGATCGCCTACGCGGCGGGCTACCTCACCGCGAACCGGCTGGGCCGCCTGATGCTGCTCGGCGGACTGGCCCTCCTGCCGGTGGCCGTCAGCGGCGCCGGGGTGGTGGCGGGCGTGCACGAATCGAGTCAGACCCAGTTCTGCATGGGCTGTCACGAGATGGAGCGCTACGGGCAGAGCCTCTTCGTGGACAACCCCAACGCCCTGGCGGCGGTCCACTACCAGAAGCGGCTCATCAGCCGCGACTCCACCTGCTTCTCCTGCCACACGGACTACGCGCTCTTCGGGGACGCGAAGGCGAAGCTCAACGGGCTGCGGCACGTCTGGGTCCACTACTTCGGGACCGTCCCCCCGGAGCCCCGGCTCTACCAGCCGTATCCCAACTACAACTGCCTCCACTGCCACAACGACGCGCGCGGGTACCTGGAGGCAGGGCCGCACCAGGAGCTCCAGGCGGAGCTCCAGAGCGGAGCGCGCTCGTGCCTGACCTGCCACGACCTCGCGCATGACCTGGAGGGCGTGAAGGCCCAGAACTTCTGGCTGCCGGAGCGACCGCGTCCATGAGCCACGACAAGCGCATCCGGGTGGCGGCCCTCGTCGTCCTGGCGGGGCTGCTCATCCAACTCTTCGCACGCCTCTCCTGGACCCCGCTGACGTTCGTGGTGTCCACCTCGGTGGGCGTGCCCCTGGTCCTGCTGGGGGTCCTGCTCTACGGCGTCACGGTCTGGAGGATCCTGAAGGAGCAGAAGGCCCTATGACGTTATCCCCGTCCGACGCCTCGCGTCCCTCCGGGTCGGCCCGCCTCCACGCGGGGCGGTGGCGGGTGGGGCTCGTCGCCCTCCTCCTGTTCACGACCCCCATCTTCGCCGTGAACTCGCCGCAGGACGTCCGGCTGCCGCCGCTCCAGGAGCGCGCCGCGCCGGCGCCGGCGCTGTTCTCCCACTGGGGGCATGGCTCCATGCACTGCTACAG
>JAFADT010000796.1 GCA_023424585.1 Pseudomonadota bacterium | reverse complement strand
GCTCCCAACAGCGCGCCGGCGCGGGCTCCGGGGGCGAAGCCCCCCGTGAAGGGCGCGCCGCCCGCGGACCGCGCTCCCGCGGAGAAGGCCCGGAAGAAGAAGGCCAAGGCCGTGGGCGCGGAGGCGTCCCGCTCCGAGGCCAGGCTCCTGTCCATCGCGCCGCGCACCGGCCCGCTGTCCGCGCCGCTCAAGTCGCTGGGCAAGCGCCTGGGGCCGCGCCTCGTCGCGGTGCTCGACAAGAAGGGCCTGCGCCGCACGGGCGACATCCTGTTCCTCCTGCCGCGCTGCTACGAGGACCGCCGCCGGCTGCGCACCATCGCGGAGCTCATCCCGGGGGAGCGCGGCGTGACGGTGGGCACCGTCAAGACGGCCGACTTCGTCCCGGGGCGCGGCGGCCGCCGCATGTTCCGCGCCGTCGTGGGCGACCGCTCGGGCAGCATCGCGGCCACGTACTTCAACGCCGGGCCGTGGCTCAAGAGCCGCTTCTCCGTGGGCAAGCAGCTGGTGCTCTCCGGAGAGGTGCGCGCCTCGATGAACGGCAGGGAGATGGCCCACCCGGAGCTGGAGCCCGCCGAGGACCTGGAGAGCTCCACCTCCGTCCACTTCCACCGCATCGTCCCCATCTACCCGGGCTTCGAGCGCGGCGAGCAGCGCTCCTTCCGCGAGCTGGCCGCGCGCATCAGCGAGCAGCACTCGCACCACCTGGAGGAGCCGCTGCCCGCGGACCTGCGCCGCCGCTACCACCTGATGGGCTTGCCGGACGCGCTGCGCTTCATCCACTTCCCGCCCGACGACGCGGACCTGGAGGCGCTGGACGCGCACCAGAGCCCCGCGCACCGGCGGCTCGCGTTCGACGAGCTGTTCTTCCTCCAACTGGGCATGGCCCTCAAGCGCCAGGGCATCAAGGCGGAGGAGGGCATCGCCTTCGACGTCACCCCGGAGCGGCTGGACAAGGCGCGCGCCGCGCTGCCCTTCCAGCTCACCGGCGCGCAGGCGCGCGTGGTGGGTGACATCGCCCGGGACATGGCCCGCCCGGAGCCCATGAACCGCCTGGTGCAGGGCGACGTGGGCAGCGGCAAGACGGCCGTGGCGCTCGTGGCCGGCATGGTGGCGCTCCAGGACGGCTACCAGGTGGCGGTGATGGCCCCCACCGAAATCCTGGCCGAGCAGCACGAGCGCACCTTCCGCCGCATCCTGGAGCCGCTGGGCTACCGCGTGGGGCTCATCAGCGCGGCGGGCACCGCGAAGCACAAGCGCGAGGTGCGCGAGGCCGTGGGCAAGGGCGAGATCCACCTCGCGGTGGGCACGCACGCGCTGCTGGAGGGTGGGGTGTCCTTCCAGAAGCTGGGGCTCGTGGTCATCGACGAGCAGCACCGCTTCGGCGTGCTCCAGCGCCACACGCTGATGAGCAAGGGGCTCACGCCGGACGTGCTGGTGATGACCGCCACGCCCATCCCGCGCACGCTCGCGATGACGCTCTACGGCGACCTGGACGTGTCCATCATCGACCAGCTCCCGCCGGGCCGCACGCCCATCACCACGCGCGTCTTCAACAACGAGCAGCGCGCGCGCGTCTACGAGGCCGTGGGCGCGGAGCTGGCCAAGGGCCACCAGGCCTACGTCGTGTATCCGCTGGTGGAGGAGTCGGAGAAGCTGGACCTGGAGGACGCCACCCAGGGCGCGGCGAAGCTCCAGACGGTGTTCCCCAACGCCAGCGTGGGCCTGCTGCACGGGCGCATGAAGCCGGAGGAGAAGGACGCCGTGATGGAGGCCTTCCGCGAGAAGCGCATCCAGCTGCTCGTCTGCACCACGGTGGTGGAGGTGGGCGTGGACGTGCCCAACGCGTCCGTCATGGTGGTGGAGTCCGCGGAGCGCTTCGGCCTGTCGCAGCTGCACCAGCTGCGCGGGCGCGTGGGCCGTGGCGCCGCGGCCAGCTACTGCTTCCTCGTCGCGGGCGCCGCGCGCTCCTGGGAGTCCACCGAGCGGCTGGGGGTGATGGAGCGCAGCAGCGACGGCTTCGTCATCGCGGAGAAGGACCTGGAGATCCGCGGCCCCGGTGAGTTCCTGGGCACGCGGCAGAGCGGCCTCCCGGAGCTGGCCGTGGCGAACCTGGTGCGCGACGGCGACCTGCTGTCGCTCGCCCAGGCGGAAGCGCGGCGCATCATGGACACGGACCCCCAGCTCCAGGACCCTGAGCACCAGGGGCTCGTGAAGGCGCTGGAGGAGCGCTGGGAGGGCCGGCTCGCGCTCGCCCGGGTGGGGTAGGACCGGGGAGGAGGGGCCTCGGCCCCCGGGTTGTCTCGCACTGTCGGCGTGCTTACTTTTCCGCTGGAGGACCCTGGGGGACGCACGCGATGGGAGATTGGGGCCGAGCGGAGTATCTGGCGCGGCAGGGCATCCGGGACCCGAAGGTGCTCGCGGCGATCGCCAACCTGAGCCGCGCGGACTTCGTGCCCGCGGGCGAGCGGGAGGTGGCCTACCAAGATGTCCCCCTGCCCATCGGCCACGGGCAGACCATCAGCCAGCCCTACGTGGTTGCCCTGATGACGGAGGCCCTGCGCCTGCGCGGCTGTGAGCGCGTGCTCGAGATCGGCACCGGCTCCGGCTACCAGACGGCGGTGCTGGCCCTGCTGGCCCGCGAGGTCTTCACCGTGGAGATCGTCCGCGAGCTGGCCCGTCCCGCGCGGCGGCTGCTCCACCGGCTGGGCTTCACCAACGTGTTCTTCCGGGAGGGCGACGGCTCCCAGGGCTGGCCCGAGGCTGCCCCCTTCGACGCCATCATCGCCACCGCCGCGCCGGAGGAGATCCCCCGGGAGCTGCTGCGGCAGCTGAGACCCGGAGGGCGGATGGTCATCCCCGTGGGCGCCAGGCACGAGCCGCAGGAGCTGCTGCGCGTCCGCCGGAGACAGCCGGGGATGCTGCCCCGGGTGGACCACCTGCTGCCGGTGCGCTTCGTTCCCATGACGGGCCCGGGCTCGGCACCGCGCTGAGGGCCGCGCGGGGGGCGACGGGCCGCGCGCCCGCATGCCCACTCCTCGCGTCCCGGGTCGCGTTGCCGAGCGGAGAGGGGACCGGTAACGTCCCGGGCATGATCATCTGCCCGGTCTGCGACCACGTGCAGTCGGAAGGCGAAGAGTGCGAAGGCTGTGGCAAGCGTTTCCCCGGCCTCCTGAACGTCCCGGCGCCCGTCGTGGCCCCGCTGCCGGAGCTGGAGCTGACGCACCACGTGGGGGGGCGCGTGCCGGTGGACGCGCCCGCGCTGCCGGAGCTGGACCTGACGCGGCTGCGCTCGGGGCCGGACCTGCCGCCGATGTCCGTGCCCGACCTGGAGCTGACCCGTTCTGGGGTCACGGGCGACGTGCCCGTGGCGCAGATGGCGGACCTGGACAC
>JAFADT010000793.1 GCA_023424585.1 Pseudomonadota bacterium | reverse complement strand
CTCCCAGGAGCAGCGCCACGGGCAGCGCAAGCGCTGGCTGGGCGCCGCGGGCGCCATGGTCACCTCGCTGGCGGTGGCGGGCGGCGTGGCGTGGCAGCAGTCCCAGGTGTGCGTGGACGCCGGCGCGGGGATGGACGCCGTCTGGACGCCGGACGCGAGGGCGCGGGTGGAGTCCGCCTTCCGCGCCACCGGGAAGCCCTTCGCGGAGGGCATGGCCTCCCGCACCCTCCAGGTGCTGGCGCAGTACGCGGACGCGTGGAAGCACCAGCGCGTCCAGGCCTGCGAGGACGCGCGGGTGAGCGGCGTGAAGCCGGAGGAGCAGCTGGACCGGCAGGTGGTGTGCCTGGAGCGCCGTCGCAAGGACCTGCGCGCCACGGTGGACCTGCTCTCCGGCGCGGACGCGGCCATGGTGGAGAAGGCCGTGGACATGGCCCACGCGCTGCCCGCCCTGCACGAGTGCGAGGACGTGGAGTCGCTGGCCGAGCAGCAGCGCCGCCCCTCCGACCCCGCCCTGCGCGACGCGATCGAGAAGCTGGAGGACCAGCTGTCGGAGGTGCGCGCGCAGGTGGACGCGGGCCGCTACCCGGCGGCGCTCGCGGCGGTGAAGGCGCTGGAGGCGCCGGTGGAGAGGACGGGCTACCTGCCGCTCAAGGCGGAGCTGGGGTTCCACCAGGGCTGGCTCCAGGAGCAGACGGGCCAGTCGCCGGAGGCGTCGCGCCTGTTGTCCCGCGCCGTGTTCGACGCGGAGGCCGGCCGGGCGGACCGGCTGAAGGTGGCCATCCTCAACAAGCTCCTCTACGTGGAGGACGGCCAGAAGCACTACGACCCGGCGGCGAACTGGGGCGAGCTGGCGGAGGCCACCCTCCAGCGCCTGGGCGGCGAGCCCGTGCTGGAGGCCGACGTGAAGGTGAACCAGGCCAACCTCGCCATGTCCCAGGGCCACATGGACGAGGCCCGCAAGCGGCTGGAGGAGGCGAGCGCCCTCTACGACAAGGCGCTGCCCTCGGACCACCCCAAGCGCGCGCGGGCGCTCTTCCTCCTGGGGCGGCTGGTGCTGGGCACCGGCGACGCGAAGCAGGCGGTGCCGCTCCTGGAGACGGCGCTCGCGAGGACCGAGGCGGCGGTGGGCCCGGTGCACCCGGACACGGCCCGCCGGCACGGCATGCTGTCCCTGGCCCTGCGCGAGGCCGGGCAGCCCGAGCGCGCCCTGCCGCACGCCCAGGCGGTGGTGGACCTCTACAAGGCCCTCCACGGCGACAGGAGCCCCCAGGTGGCGGAGGCGCTGGACGAGCTGGGCATGTGCCAGCTGGGGATGAAGCGCTACGACGACGCGCTGAAGACCTACGAGCAGGCCGTGGCCCTCAAGCGCGAGCTGCTGCCCGAGGGCGACGAGGGCCTCCAGCCCTCCTACGACGGCGTGGGCCAGGCGCTGCTGGGGCTGGGCCGGGCGCGCGACTCCGTGGCGCCGCTGCAGCTGGCGGTGTCCTTCGCGTCCGCGCCCCCGGATGCGCTGGCCGAGTCCGGCTTCGCGCTGGCGCGGGCGCTGTACCAGACGGGCCAGTCGCCGGAGGCCCGGGGCGAGGCCACCCGCGCCCGGGAGCGCTTCAGCGAGTCCGGCCTGGACGAGCGCGTGGGCGAGGTGGACGCGTGGCTGGAGACCCTGCCCAGGGAGTCCCCCCGCCCGCCCGCCCGCAAGCCGCCTCGCGGTCGTCGCAGGTAGGAGCCACGCGCGGCTGCTGGCGGTGATGGCGGGGCGTGCTACCGTCCCGCCCCGTGTCGCTGCCGCCAGACGAGGACGAGGCGCTCCTGGATGCCACGGCCACCCTGAACCGGGGTCGGGCGGGACAGGTGCGGATGTTGCTCCGGGTGCTTTCCGGCGCGGATGCCGGCAAGTCACACCCGCTCAAGCAGGGGACGTACACCGTGGGCAAGAACCCCACGTGTGACATCGTCCTCTTGGACAAGGCCGTCTCCCGCCAGCACCTGAAGCTGGAGGTGCACGACGAGCACGTCGTCGCCACGGACCTGGGCTCGCACAACGGCTCGTTCGTGGAGGGCCTGCGCTTCACCTCCATGGAGCTGCGCCCCGGCAGCGTCATCACCCTGGGCACCACCGAGCTGAAGCTGGTGCCGGAGGACTCGCGCGAGCGCTCGCTGCCCCTGTCCTCGCGCGACCGCTTCGGCGCGCTCGTGGGCCAGAGCCGCAAGATGCGCGAGGCCTTCACCGTGCTGGAGCGCCTGGCGCCCGGCGGCGCGGACGTGCTCATCCACGGCGAGACGGGCACCGGCAAGGACCTGTGCGCGGAGGCCATCCACCAGCAGAGCCCGCGCGCCAAGGGCCCCTTCGTCATCGTGGACCTGGCGGGCGTGCCCTCCACCCTCATCGAGTCCGAGCTCTTCGGCCACGTGAAGGGCTCCTTCACCGGCGCCCAGGGCGACCGCGCCGGCGCCTTCGAGCGCGCCCAGAACGGCACCGTCTTCCTGGACGAGATCGGCGAGCTGCCCCTGGAGCTCCAGCCGCGCCTGCTGCGCGTGCTGGAGCGCCGGCAGGTGAAGCGCGTGGGCGGCAACGACTACTTCACGGTGAACGTGCGCGTGGTGGCCGCCTCGCACGTGAACCTGGAGCAGGCCGTCAACCAGGGGAAGTTCCGCCGCGACCTCTTCCACCGGCTCGCCGTGCTGCGCGTGACGCTGCCCGCGCTGCGCGAGCGCCCGGAGGACATCCCGCTGCTCATCGACCACATGCTCAAGCAGATGGGCCGGCCGCCCGGCGCGCTGTCGGACCAGACCCGCGCCCTGCTCATGCAGTACCCCTGGCCCGGCAACGTGCGCGAGCTGCGCAACGTGGTGGAGCAGGTCGTCAACCTGGGCGAGGAGGCCCTGCCGGACCTGGAGGCGCCCCCGGGCGCGGACGGCCGCAAGGGTCCGGATCTGGACCTGCCCTTCAAGGAAGCAAAAGAACACCTCATTGAAGTGTTCGAACGTGACTACCTGAAGAACCTCATCGAGCGCTGCGAAGGCAACATTTCCAGGGCTTCCCGCGAAGCTGATATCGACCGTGTCTATCTCCGGAAGCTCCTGCGCAAGCACGGGCTGGATCCCTCCGGGGAGCCTTAACACGGGGCGGCATCACAGGTAGGATGACATCCCCCTCCCCCCCTCCGGAGCCACGACCGTGAGCGTGAACCTTTCCAACGTTCTTCGAAACTTCCAGCACCTGGCGCAGGTGCAGCCGTCCTCCCAGCCGCAGCAGACCGCTCAGCAGGTGGGGCTGCCGGAGGCGAAGGTCGTCTCGCAGGTGGAGAGCGCGCCCACCGCCGTGCAGGCGGAGCAGGCCACGGACGCCTTCGCGGCGGAGCAGGCGGTCGACCCGGAGTGGGCGAGCCGCTTCCAGCCCGTCGCGGGCGCGTCGGCGGAGGACCTGGGCGTCGACGGGACGCTCGCGAGCGCGCCCAAGGCCCCGGAGCTGGGCGGCTGGGACGCCGCGGGCGCGGACCCGGACGTGGTCCAGCAGACCAACCAGAACAACTGCGGCGCCGCGGTGGCGGTGATGCTGGGCAACGAGCTCGGCAACAGCAAGACCCAGCCCGCGTCCACCAAGGAGAAGATGGACGCGCTGGAGTCGCGCTTCACGCAGGGCCAGGGCACGTCGCCGCATGAGCTGTCCAACATGCTGGCGAACCAGGGCGTGAAGGTGACGCAGACGTCGTCCCAGCTGGACACCAAGGCCCTGGACGAAGCGCTCGCCCGCGGTGGCAAGGGCGCGGTGATGGTGGACTCCAGC
>JAFADT010000789.1 GCA_023424585.1 Pseudomonadota bacterium | reverse complement strand
AAGACGCGCGCGCCTTGAAGGATGGTGGAGGTGGGCATCACTCAAGCTCCGTGGGCTCGCGGAAGATGACGGCGCGGCCTTCGAGGCGCTGGAGGCGCGCGGAGACGTGCGCGCCTTGAATGACGGCGGGCATCACACGGTCTCCGTGACCTTGCGCAGGTGCGTGGGGGCGTCCGGGTCCAGCCCTCGCGCCGTCGCGAGCCGGTGCACCGCGAAGTAGAAGCTCTGCACCTGGCACAGCGGCGCCAGGGCCGCGGGAAGGTCCGGCAGCGTGGGCAAGGCTCGCGCGCCGGGGACGGGCAGGGCGGAGTGGACGTCCGCGCCCAGTTCGACCATGCGCCGCGCGACGTCGCGAGTGCCCTGCGCGGCGTTGTCGTCCTGCCCCAGCGCGAGCACGGGGAAGCCCGGCCGCACGAGCTCGAGCGGACCGTGGAGGACCTCCGCGGCGCTGAAGGCTTCGGCGTGCAGGCGGCAGGTCTCCTTGAGCTTGAGGGCCATCTCCAGCGCGGCGCCCAGGCCGCTGCCCCGGCCGACGACGTAGAGGCTGGTGGCATCCTTGAGCGTCGCGAGCGCCGGCCACCAGTCGAGCCTGGCCGCCGCCTCCAGCGCGTCCGGGAGCCGCCGGGCGGCCTCGTGCAGCTCCGCGGAGTCCGACCAGTGCGCGACGAGCTGGAGGAAGGCGAGGCCGGAGAGCAGATAGGACTTGGTGGCGGCGACGCTGTGCTCGGGGCCGGCGGACAGCGGGATGTGCACGTCGCACAGCGCGGCCAGCGGCGAGGACTCGTCGTTGATGAGGCCCAGCACGACGGCGCCCCCCGCGCGGGCGGCCTCGGTCATGCGCAGGAGGTCGGGGCTCCGGCCGGACTGGGAGACGGCGACGAAGAGCGCGTCGCGCAGGTCCAGGGAGCGCGTGTTGTAGACGGACGCGACGCTGGGGCCCAGGGAGGCGACGGCGCGGCCCAGCGTGGTCTCGATGAGGTACTTGCCGTAGACGGCCGCGTGGTCGGAGCTGCCCCGCGCGCAGGTGACGACGAAGCGGGGCGGCGTGCGGCGCAGGCGAGCGCCCAGGTAGGAGAAGGTCTCGCGGCAGCGCTCGAGCTGGCGTCGGGCCGCGTCTGGAGCCTGGGCGGCCTCACGCGCGAGCGCGGGGAGGGATGGGTTGGGCGGGGTGGGGTCCACGCGCAGGGGATAGCAGCCTCCGGGGCTGGACGGGGTGACGAAGGCGGCAGGCGTGATGCGCCCGACATCCCGCGCGCGGCTCGGGAGGTCGTGATGTCAGGCCGGCCATGGAGCGGGCAGGCCCGGGGGGCTCCGCCAGGTGTCTTGACGGCGGGGGAGGGGTGGACAAGAGAGGACGTCATGCTGAAGACCGCCCTGGGCCGTTTCCGTCTTGTCGCCTTCTGGGAGGGCCTGTCCTTCCTGGTGCTGCTGCTCATCGCCATGCCGCTGAAGTACGTGCTGCACATGCCCCTGGGCGTGCGCGTGGTGGGCATGGCGCATGGCCTGCTGTTCATGGGGTACCTCTACACGCTGATGATGGCGGCCATCGAATACCGCTGGGGCGCGAAGCGGATCGCCGTGGCCATCGTGGCCTCGATCGTTCCGGGTGGGACGTTCTGGCTGGACGCGCGGTTGCGCGGCGAAGCGCTCTCGCTGGAGGCGGCGAAGCCGCGTTGATTCACCACCCCGGGGCGACCATGATCGGCAGCACGACCATCCGCATCCCCAGGGGAATGGAAGGGCGTTGAGCATGATGCCGATGATGGCGTGCAGTACGCGGGCTCGCTGTCCGGCGCAATGCACGCCCGGCACATGAAGGCACCGCAGCGCGAGCACGCCTCCATCGCGATCCTGGAGTGCGAGGCACAGCGCGGCTGCGCATTCGCCTCGTCGCCAGGGGGCCGGTGGGGCAGTCATTCGCCGCGAAACATGGACAGCGGTCCGAGGGCTCCCTGGCGCGTTGCTTGCTCAAGGTCCGCGCGGGGCGATTGACCTGAAAGCCAGCCCGACGCAGGCTGATGGGCATGGGACGTCATACCGACAAGGTTGGAGACGCCTTTCCCCGGGCGCCTTCTCAGGAAGAGTGGGAGCGGATGGGGCAGGAGGAGCGGGACCGGGTGGTGGCAACACTGCCCGGAGAGGTGACGTACGAAGAGATGGCGATGCCCGAGGGGGACAGCCATCAGGAACCCAAGGCGCTCGCACGCGAGGCGCTCCGGGGCTACTTCAAACGCCGTGGACGTAAAGCCTACGTGGGCTCGGAGTTGCCCGTGTACTCCCCGGCGGAGCGGCGATTCGCGCCGGACCTGCTGGTCGTGCTGGACGTGGAGAACCACCGTCGGAAGAAGTGGTTGGTCAGCCACGAGGGACACGGGCTCGACTGGGTGATGGAGCTCCACGTCGGGGGCGACCGGAAGAAGGATGCCGAGTTCAACGTGAGCCGGTATGCCCGCCTGGGCATCCCCGAATACTTCATCTTCGACGGGGGACGGCTCACGCTGGAGGGCTACCGACTGGCGACGCCGGATGCGCGTGTCTATACGCGCATGGAGCCCCGGAACGGGCGCTACGTCTCGGAGGTGCTGGGACTCGAGCTTCAGGTCGAGGGCGAGGACGTGCGTTTCTGGGCGGGCAACGCGCCGCTGCTGGTCTCCGAGGAGTTCATCGAACGCCTGGAAGACCAGACGATGAGCCTGCAACGGCGTGCCCAGGAAGAATCCCGACGCGCGGATGAGGCCGAACGCCGCTTCAGGGAACTCGAAGCCGAACT
Organism: Pseudomonadota bacterium; assembly: GCA_023424585.1. Lineage (GTDB taxonomy): Bacteria > Myxococcota > Myxococcia > Myxococcales > Myxococcaceae > Corallococcus. The sequence continues at coordinate 5,265 of JAFADT010000789.1, read as the reverse complement.
CGCCCGGCTCAAGAGCTCCCGAAGCTGACCTCCGGACCTCAGGCGAGGGTGAACGCCCTCGCCAGTGTCAGCACCTCCACGCGCGCGGCCCCCGCGTCCCGCAGGGCGACGGCGGCGGCTCGCGCGGTGGACCCCGTGGTGAACACGTCGTCCACGAGCAACACCTCCTGCCCCTTCACCGCCCGCGCCGCCACGAACGCTCCCTTCACGTTGCCCGCGCGCTCCGCTTCACTCAGCCCCACCTGCCGCCGCGTCTCCCGGGTGCGCTCCAGCCAGCCCGCGTGCGCGGTCCGCCCCGTGGCCTTCGCCAGCTCCCTCGCGAGCAGGTGCGCCTGGTCATACTGCCGCTTCCGGAAGCGCCGCACATGCAGCGGCAACGCCACCACGCACCCGGGCGCGGTCCTCAGGAACCGCCGCGCTTCGTCCGCGAGCAGCCTCCCCAGGGGCGCCGCGAGGTCCGGATGGTCCTCGTACTTGAACCTGTGGATGGCCCGCGCCACCGGACCTTCATGCGCGAATGGCGCCCACGCCCGGCTGAACGGCGGTGGCACCGTCCGGCAGCGGGGACAGGTGTTCCCCGGGAACGCACCCGGCTCCGCGCACGTCCGGCAACACGCCGGCGGCAGCCGCTCCAGCGCCGTGTCACATGGCTCGCAGAACACCGCGCCCACGCCCGGCAGCACCTTCGCGCAGGCCAGGCACATGGGCGGATAGAGCAAGTCCAACAGGGCCTTCCACATCACCGGGACTCCCAGGGGCAGCGCTTCTTCGCGCCCCTCGTGCGAGCCCCGTGCCGCTCACTCCGCCGCGCGGCCGCGCGTCTTGTACGTGAGCACCGGCGCCAGCGTCGCCACCACCCGCACCAGCCCCGCCTCCACCAGGTCCGTCACCACGCGGTCGATGGCCTTGTACGCCGGGGGCGCCTCCTCGAAGAGCAGGTCCCGGTCCTCGCACACCACGTGGCTCTTGAAGGACGTGCGCGTCAGCGACTCCGCCGTGAAGCGCTCCCTCACCCGCTCCCGCGCCGCCGAGCGCGTCCACTTGCGGCCCGCGCCGTGCGCCAGGCTGTACGCGCTCTGCTCGCCCGTGCCCACGGGCAACACCAGATAGCTCAGCGCGCCTCGGCTGCCGGGAATCACCACCGGCCCCTCGTCCCAGGGCGCCGCGCCCTTGCGGTGCAACCACCCCACGCGCCCGCCCGCATGTCTCGCGGTCACGCTGTTGTGGCACACGTCCAACACCCGCCGCCCCGTCGCCCCAATCCCATCCAACGTCCGCTGCGCCACCAGCGCCCGGTTCGCCTTCGCCCACAGCACCGCGCCGTCGTGCCGTGCGAGGTACGCGCGCGCCTCGTCCGAGTCCGCCGCCAGGCCTCCCGCCGCGTGCCGATCCACGTGCGTGCGCAGGATGGCCTCTCCCAGCCCTCGCGAGCCCGAATGCACGAGCAGGAGCAACCGCTCCTCCCGCAGGCCCAGCGCCTCGAAGACGCGTGCGTCGTGCACCTCCTCCACCCGCTGCACCTCCGCGAAGTGGTTGCCGCCGCCCACCGTGCCCAGCGCCGCCTCGAAGCCCGTGCTCTTCGCGCCGTGCTCCGCGAGGACCGCGTCCGTGTCCCCCTCCCACGGCCCCTCCAGGTCCAGCTTCGCCGCCCACCGCTCCGCCTTCGCCTTGCGCGCCAGCAGGTCCACGTCCCACAACCCCATGCCACAGCCGATGTCGCTGCCCACGAGATAGGGATGGAGGAAGCCCTCGGACTCGAAGGCCGCGCCCACCGGAGCGCCCTTGCCGGGGTGCAGGTCCGGCAGTCCCACCGCGAGCCGCATGCCCGGCAGGCGCGACACGGCCTCCAGTTGTCGGACGGCCTCGCCCTCCACCCAGGACTGGGGCGAGGCGATGATGCGCACGGTGGCGGCCGTGGAGGGTTCAGAAGAGGGCGTGTTCATGATGGGCGCTCCCGACGCGAGCGCTTCCCGCGCCCTGACGCCCCGGCCCCGGCGCCTCGGGTGGCCTGCCCGGTTGCCTACTTGTGGTAGGGCTCGCCCTTCAGGATGGTGAACGCGCGGTAGAGCTGCTCGATGAGCACCACCCGCGCCAGCCGGTGGGGCAGCGTCATCCGCGACAGCGACATCACCTGATGCGCCGCGCCGCGCACCGAGTCGTTCAGCCCCTCGTCCCCGCCGATGACGAAGAGCAGGTCCCTGGCGCCCGTCTGCGCCTTGGCGACGTAGCGGCTGAGCTCCACGGAGTCCAGCAGCGTGCCGCGCTCGTCCAGCGCCACCAGCCAGTCCTGCGGCTTGCGCTTGCCGAGGATGGCGGTGGCCTCCGCGGACTTCGCCTCGCCGGGCTTGAGCTTGCGGCCCGACGCCTCGCTCAGCTCCACCAGCTCGAAGCGCGTGTAGTGCTCGAGCCGCCGCGCGTACTCCTGCACGGCGGGCTCGAACAGTCCGGAGCGGTCCTTGCCGATGGAGAGGAGGCGGACCTTCACGGGACTAGGACAGCTTCTCCCGCGGCGCGTCCGCCCACAGGCCGTCCAGGTCGTAGAAGGCGCGCACCTCGCCGTTGAACAGGTGGGCCACGACGTCGTCGTAGTCCAGGAGCACCCACTGGCCCGTCTCCAGGCCTTCCGTGCTGATGGGGCGCAGGGGCTGCGGGGCCTGCTTGAGCTGCACCTGGACGTTCTCCGCCATGGCGCTCACCTGGCGGTCGCTCTCTCCGGAGGCGATGACGATGTAGTCCGCGTAGGACGTCATCCCGCGCATGTCGAGGATGACGACGTCCGTGGCCTTCTTGTCCAGCAGCAGGTTGCCGATGCGGCGCGCCAGCTCGCGCGCCTTCGCGTTCTCCGCGAGCTTGGGCGGCGCGGGCGGAGCGGCGACCTTCGCGGCCTTCTTGCGCGCGGGGGCCTTCTTGCGCGCCGGCGGACGCAGGCTGGACTTCGCGGCCTTCTTCGCGGCCGTCTTCTTGCGGGCCGGAGCCCGGGTGCCGCTCTTCGCCTTCGCCTTGGATACAGGGGTCTTCTTCTTCGTGGCCATGTGACGGCTACCCTAGCGCACCCTTGGCAAGCTTCCAGCGCTCCTCTAAGGGGTTCCGTCCATGAGCGACGCCCGCCTGGAACAATTCAAGAAGATGACGGCCCAGTTCCCCGACGCCCCCATGGCCTGGTTCTCCCTGGGGAAGCTTCACCTGGAGCGCAAGGAGTACGACAGCGCCATCCAGAGCCTGGAGACCGCCGTCCGCCTGGATCCGAAGTACGCCGCCGCCCTCGTCTCCCTGGGGGACGCCTACGCGGGGGCCGGCAGGACGGACAAGGCGAAGGAGGTGCTCACCACCGCCCGGGACCACGCGCTCGCCCAGCAGCACCCCAGCCTGGCGGAGGAGATCGACGAGCGCATCGCCGACCTGGACTGAGACGGCCTCCCGCGCCGGGGCGGCCCCGTCAGTCCTGGTCCCGCCAGGTGACGCCCACGCCGAACACCTGGCGCGTGTAGCGCAAGTCATTGCGCGGCAGGCGCGTGCTCCAGATGCCCCAGGACAGCTCCAGGTCCACGCGGGCGGAGACGGGCCGGGCCAGCTTGAGGGACAGCGAGTTCTGCCCCTCGTCCTCCTCCACCAGGATGATCTCCGGCGACAGGTAGATGCCGTCCGGGTAGCGCGAGAGGCCCAGCGTCCCCTGCGCCAGCAGCGTCACCCGCCAGGGCAGCCGCACCCCGGCGCTGCCGATGAGCCGGTGGCGCAGCACCGTCTCCCCGAAGCTGTTGGAGCTCACCTCCTGGAAGGCGTAGCTCAGCGACAGCTTCACCGGCCCCCGGTACGCCCAGCCCACCCCCGCCACCAGCGCGCCGTCCTGCCTGCGCCCGGGGGACGCGCTGACGCCCAGGAAGGGACGGGCGAGGGGGCCGTAGCGGCGCGAGCCCCATTCGCCAAACACACTCAGCGTGTGGCGTGGCGTCAGCCGGTAGCGGCCCAGCGCTCCCAGCTCCAGCCCGCCGAAGTCGGCCGTGTGGTCCGGGCGGTACACGAAGCGGCGGGCGCCCCCGCGCAGGCGCAGGGCCAGGCGCACGTCCGGGGCGTACTCGGCGAAGAGGCTCGCGCCCAGGTCCGAGTACGCGCGGCTGCCGCCCCGCCGGTCCTTGGCGTGCCCTTCCGCGCCCACGCCCCACTCGGTGCCCAGGGCGAGCGAGCCCTCCAGCGCGCCCGCCTGCACCAGCGTGTCCTCGGTGGCGTAGTCCACGTACTTGCGCGCGCCCAGCTCGTAGCGGCCCACCACCTGGGCGCGCTCGCCGGTGCCCCGTCCTTCCGCCACGCCCAGCACGCTCAGCGCCAGGTCCGAGCCGGGGCCGGCCGCGGCGCCGTCGGTGAAGTCTCGCGGGGCGTTGCTGTCCACCAGCAGCCGGCCGGTGCCCCGGAGCGAGCCCTGCCACTCGGCCGCGAGCGCACCCTTGCCGCAGGGCAAGGCGAGGGCGACGAGGAGCGGGAGGAGGCGGCGGTCCAAGACGCGCGCACCATACCCCGGCCCGTGGGCATCCCCACGCTCGCAAGTGCCCCGCCCGGCCGCGTCGTCCCGGGGACACCCGGGGGCGCCCACGGTCGGTGACGCCACACCCGGCCGCCCGGTACATTGCGGCCATGTCTTACGCGTCCTTCCTCGCGGTGGCGGCCGGCCTGTCGCTCACCGCCTGCTCCCCGTCGTCCTTCACCACGGAGGTCCAGGGCGAGGCGACCGTGCCCGCGAGCCCCGCCGGCACCACCACGCTGCTCAACGCCTTCCCCGCCATCAGCAGCTTCTCCGCGCTGGACTTCAACGAGAACCAGGACTTCAAGAACCGCGACGTCACCAAGGACGAGGTGACGCGCGTGCAGGTGACGAAGATGACCCTCAAGGTCCTCAGCCCCAACGACCAGGACCTCGGCTTCCTGGACTCGCTGGAGGCCGTGGCCCGCGCGGGCAACAGCGAGTCGCGCTTCGCGTCCCGAGAGGGCATCGCGGGGCTCGGCCTGAGCCCGCCCAACCCCACGGTGGGGCTGAGCACGGACGGCAGCGTGGACCTGAGGCCCTACGTGGCCGCGCCCAGCATGGCCATCATCCTGCGCGGCACGGGGCGCCTGCCGGAGCGCGAGGTGCGCGTGCGGGCCACGGTGGTGCTGGAGGTGGAGGGCGGCGTGCTGTAGCGGGCCGCCGGGCGCGGCGCTCAGGGCGCCAGCGTCTTCGCGCGGCGCTCCAGGGAGTCCGCGCGCCCGTCCAGCTCGCGCGCCAGGGACTCCAGC
>JAFADT010000703.1 GCA_023424585.1 Pseudomonadota bacterium | reverse complement strand
GAGCAACGCCATGGCCCAGGTCACGATCGCCGAGAAGCTCTACTCCACCACCGCCGTCACGCACGGCGGCCGCAACGGCAGGCTGCTCCTGGAGAACAGCCCGCTGGACGGCCTGGAGCTGGCCATGCCGAAGCAGCTGGGCGGCTCCGGCAAGGCGACGGCCACCAACCCCGAGCAGCTCTTCGCCGCGGGCTTCTCCTCCTGCTTCGAGAGCGCGCTGCGCCTCGTGGCGGGCAAGGCCGGCAAGAAGCTGGATGAGAAGGCGGGCGTGAAGGCCACCGTCACCATCGGCAAGACGCCCGAGGGCGGCTTCGGCCTGGCGGTGGAGCTCCAGGGCATCCTCCCCGGCATCCCCCGCGAGGAGGCGCAGCAGCTGATGGAGGCGGCCCACCAGGTGTGCCCGTACTCCAACGCCACGCGCGGCAACATCGAGGTGAAGGTCTCCGTCGCGGAGTAATCCTCCGTCGGCGTGAACGCGGGGCGCCCCTCCTGGCGGGCCGGTCGCGGAGCCACCTCCGCGATGCGCTCCAGCGGCACCCGGAGGGTGTCGTCAAGGCGCCTCGCGGTCCGGGGCCGGCAGGAGCGCCAGGAGGTTGTTCTGGACGTTCTGGCAGATGGCGTCGAGCGGCAGGTCGTTGTCGTCCGTGCCGAAGGGGTCCTCGATCTCGACGCCGATCTCCTCGATGCCGAAGAAGACATACGCGACGACGAACGTGGCCAGGACCGTCACCCAGCCGAAAGTGTCCACCAGCGCGAAGGGCAGCGTGAAGCAGTAGAGGATGAGCGCGCGGCGCAGGTGCACCATGTACGCGAAGGGCATGGGCGTGCGGTGGATGCGCTCACAACCTCCCAGGTAGTCGATGAGCTGCTGGACGTTCTGGTCCAGCTGCATCTGGACGTACTCGGGATAGAGCCCCCGCCGGCGGCCCGCGTCCAGCGCGGCGGTCATCCGGCGGGCCACGGCGAGCGGCACGTGCTGGGCCTTGAGCACGTCCGCCACCTCGCCGGCGGGCAGGGCGTCGGTGTGGTCGCCCAGGTGCCGCTGCTGGCCGCGCAGCCACGCGGCGGTGGCGAAGGGGAACGCGGCCGTCCAGTGCACCAGCGCGGCGTAGAGCGGGGTCCTCCCCAGGAAGACCTCCGCCGCGCGGGCCAGGTTGCGCGTCTCGTTGACGATGCCGCCCCAGAGCTTCCGGCCCTCCCAGAAGCGGTCGTAGGAGGCGTTGGTGCGGAACACGAGCAGGAGGCTCAGCGAGATGCCCGCCAGCGTGTGCACCGTGGGGGGCGTGCCCACGTCGCGCACGTGCCGGTGGAAGCCCACCACGACCGCGGCCCAGAGCACGCACAGCAGCACGCGGCCGACGATCTCCTTCACCATCGAACCGCGCAGGTAGTGGAAGTAGCTCCACCAGCGATGCGGATCATACTCAACCATGTGGGGGATACCCTCCGGGGCGGGGGCGCATGCTAACCGCACCGCGATGCGTCGCGAGCGGTGCTTTGCGGGATTGCGAATGCCGGGCGCTCCGGGTGATGGCCGGGCGTCGGCGGCATCAGCTAAGGAGGTGGGTGGCCGTCCACCTCTCCGTCAAGGAGGCGCCTCCCCATGCGCCGTCACCTCACGCCCCTGCTGATGTTCCTCGCCGCCACGGCGAGCGGTTGCAGCTTCCTGCGCACGGACACGCTCCTGGACACGCTCAACGCGCCGGCGTCCCCCAAGCCGGCGGACCTGCCGGTCCGGGTGCCGGCGGTGGAGCGCGTGGCGGGGCTGACGCGCGCGCAGCTGACGGACTCCTACGTGGACCCCGCGCGCGCGGGCGCGTGGATGGAGGCGCTGGGCGCGTCCCCGGAGGCGGTGCTGGACATGACGGCGTGCATCGTCCAGCGCGCGGGGCAGGACACGGCGTCCTGCTATGAGAACGACGCGCGCACGGGCTACGTCGACCGGACGGTGAGGGCCTCGGCGTGGGGCGTGCCGCTGCCGGCGCAGTCCTTCTCCGTGGCGGCGCCGGCCGAGGAGGAGGTGGACGCGCAGCGCTTCCTCGCGAACGCGATGGGCATCGGGCCGTCGCTCGCGGCGCTCCAGCAGTCGCTGGAGGTGCCGCTGACGCGCGAGGTGCTGGCGCAGGGCATCCAGCGGGGCGCGGCGTCCGCGGCGGCGTATGTGCGGGCGCGCTCGTGGCGCCGCGACCTCCAGCGGCCCAGCAACGCGGTGGTGCTGAGCGGCGGCGGGGCCAACGGCGCGTTCAGCGCGGGGGTCATCTGGCGGCTGTTGGGCATCCTGGAGCAGTGCCGGGGCAAGCCCGCGCCGGAGGGGTGCGGGGACGCGAGGATCGACCTGGCGGCGGGGACGAGCACGGGCGCGCTCATCAGCACGCTGGTGGACCTGTTCCACACGCCGGGGCAGGAGGCGAAGGCGCGCCAGCAACTGCTGGGCAACTACACGTGCACGGTGGAGTCGGACCTGTACTGCGTGAACTCCACGTGGCTGTGGAACCTGGCGGACGACACGCGGGGGCTGGTGAAGTTCGACGGCATCTACTCGAAGCTGGAGCAGTTCATCCAGCCGGAGCAGCTGCACAACGGCACGGAGCTGGTGGCGGTGTCGGTGGACTTCCAGACGGGCGACGTGTTCAGCGTGAGCGACCAGGATCCGGCGGACTTCAAGCCGGGCGCGTCGGACATGCTGCGCAAGGGCGGGATGGCGAACGCCATCGTGGCGTCCATCGCGGAGCCGGTGCTGTCGAACCCGGTGGGCAAGCTGCCGTCGGCGGCGGGGGACCGCACGGGGACGTACTACGACGGCGGAGTGCGCTCGGGGCTGCCGCTGCTCCAGGCGGTGCAGCGCGGGGCGGAGCGGGTGCTGGTGATCTCCACGGGGGGGGTGAACCCGTCGCCGTCGGTGGATCCGAAGAACGCGGTGAGCGTGCTGATGCGCACCCTTGATTTGTTCGTGGCGCAGCCGCGCGTGGGCGAGGTGCAGCAGGCGGAGCTGCTCGCGGTGACGCGCCGGCTGGGCGAGTACAACGTCTGCACGCTGCGCGGCGCGACGGAGGACTTCTGCCGCCGCAAGGGGCCGGGCTTCCAGCCGCCCGCGCTGGCGGGGCCGGGGGCCGGGCAGGCGGTGTGGATGGGGTCGGCGCGCTTCGACCAGGTGGCGTCCAGCTGGCGCAGCGCGTGGATGTTCAAGCCGGAGGCGGGGCTGGCGACGGCGAGCGGCTATTCGTTCTCGCCGGAGGTGATGCAGCCGCTCTTCGTGGCCGGCGTGGAGACCCTGCAGAAGCGCTGCGCGGAGGTGCTGACCCTGTTCGACATCCAGGGCACGCTGGCGGCGAAGGAGTGCGCGCGCCAGGGGGTGGACGTGGCGGACGAGGCGCGCGAGGCGCTCCCGTCCGTGGCGCAGTGCCGCGCGGACAAGCCGGAGCGCCGCACGTGTCACTGAGGTGGTTGCCTGCCGCCGTCGATGACCCACGTTCCCCAGCCCGCGAGCGCGGTGCCGTCCTCGGGCACGCGCTTGCCCCTGGGCGGGGCGCGGTGGACGGCGTCGGCGAGGGGCGTGAAGCGGGCCTCGTCCGCGAGCCCGCTCAGCGCGGCGCCCCAGGGGTCGGCGGCGTAGGCGGTGAGCTGCACGCGGCGCTCGGCGCCCTCGCCCGAGGGTGATTCGACGACGAGGGCGGGGATGGCGTGCTGGGCGGCGGTGAACGTCTCCCGGCGCGACGGCGCGGTGCCGGCGGGGACGGGGGGCCACTGCTGCGGCTGGTTGATGGCCTCGCTGACGGCGTCGAGCAGGGCCTCCTCGAGGGGCCGGGCCTCGGCCTCCTGGAAGTCCGCGCAGGGCGCGTCGCCGGTGGGGGCGGTCAGCTCCTTGCGCAGGACGAAGCCGCGTTCGGCGCCCAGGCAGACGCGGCGCACGGAGGAGGTGCCGGAGAGGTCCTGGCGCACGTCGTACCAGGTGCCCGGGCCCCAGGGCCGGTCGAGCGCGGGCACGGCGCCCGCGCCGTCGGTGCCCCGGCGGAACGACACGAGCGTGAGCTGCTGGCTGCCGCTGGCGCCGAAGCCGGAGAGCGTGGTGCTGGCGTCGAGCAGGCCGTGGGTGAGGTACAGCGGTCCGGGCTCGGTGGCGTAGAGGCGGTTCTGGAGGGGGCCGTCGCTGGGGCGGCGGTCGTCCAGGAAGCGGCGCGCGTCCCAGGCGCGGCCGGCGGCGGTGGTCTGCTCCGTGGAGCGCTGGCCGCGGTGGTCCTCCTTCCACGGCTGGGTCTCCTCCATGCGCATGGGCAGCACGCGCGGCTGGGAGAGGCGCGGGTGGGGAAGGGGCCCGCCCTGATCATCCGTGAAGGTGACGGTGAGCCACGCCCACGGCGCCTGGACGGCGACGACCTCCAGCGCGACATGGCCGGCCACGCCCACGCCGGTGGTCGCGCCGGGGCGGCTCCGGTGGGCGGAGAAGGCGTACTCCACGCGGTCGCCCACGCGGGCGCGCTGCCACGGCGAAGGCGTCGTGGTGGCGGGTTCGGCGGTGGCGGCGCCCGCGTCCGCCATGGCGACCTCGGGGGCGGTGTCGGGCGGCGCGGTGGCGGGGGTGCCGTCGGAGGGGGAGACGGCGCGGGGCTTCATGCTTTCGCAGCCCGTGCCCAGGAGGAGCGCGGAGCACAGCAGGAAGGAAGCGCGGAAGCGGGGGCGTCGCATGCGGTGGGCCTCGGCGAGACGGGACGGGATGCGCCCGGGTTGGGCCGCTAGATACACGGAGCGACGCGCGGATCCGCGCGACCGATGACCGCGTGCGCGGCGTCAACGTGCGCTGGTCGACAGCCCGGGGGACTCCAGCCACGTGCCCCAGCGGATGAGCCGGCGGTCGGAGTGGTAGTCGCGTCCTCCTCCCGCTGCTGGCTCATACACTCCTTCTGGAAGCCGGTCGAAACGCACCTCCATCGGGAGCCCCTGGAGCACGGGGCTCCACGGGTCCGACTGTCGTTGCATCTGGCGGAGCTCCCCCTGTCTGCCATTGACTCACCGCCCGCCCGCTGACGCCAGGGAACTCCACCCGGAGTGGAACCCCATCCCCCTGCGCTGCTAGACCCTCCCCACGTCCCCACCGCACCCGGAGCCCCGCGCATGCCTTCGCCCCTGTCCATCCGCCGTGTCGTCCTCTACAAGCACGGCGTCGGTTACTTCGAGCGCCGGGGCAAGGTGACCGGCAGCGAGACCGCGCACCTGGACTTCAAGGCGCGCGACATGAACGACGTCCTCAAGTCCATGACCGTGCTGGACCTGAGCGGCGGCTCCGTGTCCGCCGTGAGCTATGACTCCACCAAGCCCCTGGATCAGCTCCTCTCCGAAGCCACCATCCGCATCCCCGAGCACGGCTGCCTCACCGCGCTGCTCGGCCAGGTGAAGGGCGCCCGCGTCCGCGCCCGCGTCGGCGGCGCGCAGGTCGAAGGCGCCATCGTGGGCCTGGAGTCCCTGCCCGTCGTCCAGGGAGAGGCCAGCGTCGTGCGCCCCTTCCTCACGCTGCTCGTCGGCGCGTCCCTGCGCACCTTCGACGTGCTGGAGCTGGGCGAGCTGGAGTTCCTCGACGAGGCCGTGCGCAAGGACCTGGAGTTCTACCTGGCCACCGTCATGTCCTCGTACAAGAAGGACTCCAAGCGGCTGTCCATCCTCACCGCCGGAGAGGGCTCGCGCGAGCTGTTCGTCAGCTACGTGCTGGAGTCCCCCGTGTGGAAGACCAGCTACCGCATCCTCCTGGACGAGGGAAAGCCGCCCCTCCTCCAGGGCTGGGCCCTGGTGGACAACACCGGTGACGAGGACTGGGTGGACGTGGAGCTGTCCCTCATCGCGGGCCTGCCCGTGTCCTTCGTCCACGACCTCTACAACCCCCGCTACCTGCGCCGCCCCGTCGTGGAGGTGCGCTCGGAGACCGGCGTCGCGCCCGTCATCCCCCAGGAGGCCCATGGGAGCGCCGCCGAGCCCATGATGGACGCGGAGGAGGGGGGCACCTACGGCGCCGCCGACGTGGCGGCCCCGTCCACCCTCATGCCCGCCATGGCCGCGCCCGCGCCGGCCCGCCGCATGCGCGCCAAGGGCGGCCCGATGATTGGCGGCAGCGGACGCGGCATGCGCGAGACGCTGGAGCAGAGCACCGCGGTGACGACGCTGACCAAGGAGGTCGGGGACCTCTTCGAGTACGGCGTGGACCGCCCCGTCACCGTGCACCGCAACCAGAGCGCGCTCGTGCCCATCCTGCAGCGCCCCTTCGAGGGCCGCCGCGTGCTGCTCTACAACCGCGCCACGCGCGAGAAGAACCCGATGGCCTGCATCGAGTTCAAGAACACCACCGGCCTCACCCTGGAGGGCGGCCCCGTCACCATCACCGAGGACGAGACCTACGTGGGCGAGGCGATGCTCGACACCCTCAAGCCCGACGACACGCGCTTCGTCCCCTACGCCGTGGAGCTGTCCTGTGTCGTGTCCGTGGAGGAGGACCAGGAGGACGGCCCGGTGTTCCGCTCACGCCTCAACCGGGGCACCCTGGTGGTGGAGTTCTTCCACCAGCGCCGCACCCGGGTCCTCGCGCGCAACAAGGCGAAGCGCCCCCAGGCGCTCTTCGTGGAGCACCCGCGCACCGGCTGGGAGTTGAAGGACACGGCCACCCCCGCGGAGACCACGGACGGCTTCTGGCGCTTCAAGCGGGAGCTGGCCCCGAGCACCTCCGACACGCTCGTCATCACCGAGCGCACCCGGGGTCACCGCCAGTACTACCTCGGCAACCTGGGGCTGGAGGAGGTGACGTTCTTCCTCGACTCGCGCTTCATCGACCCGCGCGTCGCCCAGGCGCTGCGCGACGTGGTGGCCATGCGTGAGAAGCAGGCGAGCGTCGCCCGCGACATCCAGCGCCTCGACGAGGAGCGCGCCCAGCTCTTCAAGGACCAGGAGCGGATCCGCTCCAACATCGACTCGCTCAAGAGCGGCGCGTCCCAGCGCGAGCTGGTGGAGCGCTTCGTCACCAAGCTCAACGCGCAGGAGGACCGGCTGGAGGGCATCGGCCGGGAGCTGGAGCGACTCGAGCAGGAGCGCACCCGCCTCCAGGCGGAGGCCACCCAGCGCATCGAGTCGCTCACCTACGAGGCGGACCTGTAGCTACCTCGCGTCCGCGCGGAACACCTCGCGGCCCGCGACCACCGTCAGCCGGACCTGCCCGGTGAGCAGGTCCGCGGGGGGCGCGTCCACCGGGTCCACCGACAGCGCCACGAAGTCCGCGTCCATGCCGGGCTTGAGCTGGCCGCGCCGTCCCTCCGCGAAGGACGCGTAGGCCGCGCCCACCGTGAAGCCCTCCAGCGCCTCCTCACCGCTCAGGCGCTGGTCCGGGTGCCACCCGCCCGGCGGCTGGCCGCTGGCGTCCTGCCGCGTGCGCGCCGCGTACAGCCCCGCGAGCACGTCCGGCCGCTCCACCGGGAAGTCGCTGCCCAGCGCCAGCACGGCGCCCGCGGCCTTCAGCTTCTGCCACGCGTAGGCGTTCTGGATGCGCTCCGGGCCCACGCGCTTCTCCGCCCAGGGCATGTCGCTGGTGGCGTGCGTGGGCTGCACGCTCGCCACGAAGCCGCTGGCGCCCAGCCGCTGGATGTCCGCGGCCGTCATGATCTGCGCGTGCTCCACGCGGGGGCGCGCGTCCCGGGTACCCGTGGCCGCCAGCTCACGCGACAGCGTGTCCAGGAGCAGCGTGTTGGCGCGGTCGCCGATCGCGTGCGTCGCCACCTGGAAGCCGCGGCCCACGAAGGCGTGCACGCGCGCGGCGTACTCCTCCGGGGACAGCAGCAGCAGGCCGCGGTGGCCGGGCTCGTCGCTGTAGGCCGCGCCCAGCGCCGCGCCCCGGCTGCCCAGCGCGCCGTCCAGGGTGAGCTTCACCGCGCGCATCGTCAGGAGCTTCCCCTGGAACGGGCCGTCCTTCAGGTACTGCACGCGGTCCTCCGTCTGCCCGTCCGCCATGGCGTAGACGCGCAGGGGCAGGGTGCCGGCCCGGTCCCACGCCTGGAACAGCCGGAACGTCCGCAGGTCCATGCCCGCGTCGTGCACGCCGGTGAGGCCCACGCGCGCGCAGTGCTCCAGCGCGGCCCGCATGCGCGCCTCATGCTGCTCCTTCGTGGGCTGGGGCAGCACCTTCAGCGCCAGCTCCACGGCGTTGTCGATGAGCACGCCGCTGGGGGCGCCGTCCGGCAGCCGCACGACGGTGCCGCCCTCGGGGTCCTTCGTGTCGCGGGTGATGTTCGCGCGCTTCAGCGCCTCGCCGTTGAGCCACAGCGCGTGCCCGTCGATGCGCCACAGCACCACGGGCGTGTCCTTCAGGTGCTCGCCCATGTCGGCGTGCGTGGGGAAGCGCGGCGTGTCCCAGTCGTTCTGGTCCCAGCCCTGGCCCACCAGCCAGTCGCCCTGGTACGCGGTGGAGGGGGCCTTCTCCAGCCGCTGGCGCACCTCCGCCAGCGACGTGGTGCCCTCCAGCCGCACGCCCGAGAGCGCCTGGCCCAGCCCCGCCAGGTGCCCGTGCGAGTCCGTGAGGCCGGGCACCACGGTCGCGTCGCCCAGCTCCACCACGCGCGCGGTGGCGCCCGCCGCGGCGAGCACCTCCTCGCGCGTGCCCACGGCCAGCACCTTGCCGTCGCGCACGGCCAGCGCCTGGGCCTCCGGCCTCGCGGCGTCCAGCGTGCGGATCCGCTTCGCCACGTACACCGTGGGCGCGTCCGCGACCGCCTGCTCCGCGGCCGTTCCCTCCGGCACGCGCCGCGAGCAGCCCGCGCCCGCCCACAGCACCAGCGCCCCCAGCATCCAACCGAGACGTCCTCGCATCATCCGCGCACCCGCCATGACCGTTCGCCCGGGCAGTTCGTCCCGGGACCTCGCGCGGGGCACTCTGACGCACGCCCCGCCCCACGGCCAGTCCGGGATGCCTGCCTGGCGGGCGCCGGCCGACCCGCGACGCGCGAGGCGTGCACGCCACACGCGAAGGGCGTATGGAGCAGCGGGTGAGCACCGTTACCCCTCGCGGCATCTGCTTCGACCTGGACGGCACGCTGGTGGACTCGCTGCCGGACATCATCGACAGCTTCCTCCACGGCTTCACCCACCACGGCCTGCCCGCGCCCACCGTCGCGGAGGTGCGGGCGCTCATCGGTCAGCCGCTGGAGGACATGTACACGCGCTTCGCGCCGGAGCACGCCACCACGCTCTGCGTGACCTACCGCGAGCACTACCCGCTCAACTACCACCGGCGCTCCCGGCCCTTCCCCGGCGTGGAGCGCGTCCTGCGCACGCTGCGCGAGCGGGGCTACCTGCTCGCCGTCGCCACCACCAAGCGCGGAGACACGGCGCGGCGCTTCGTGGACGCGATGGGGCTGGGCGGCCTGCTGCACCACGTGCAGGGCACGGATGGCTTTCCGCACAAGCCCGCGCCGGACGTCATCCACCACGCCCTGAGGGCCCTGGGCACCGGCGGCCTCTGGATGGTGGGCGACACCACCCTGGACCTGCGCGCCGGTCAGGCCGCGGGCCTCAAGACCTACGGCGTCACCTGGGGCACGCACGCGCAGGAGGAGCTGGCCACCGCCACGCCAGACGACCTCCAGCCGGACCTGGAGCGGCTGCTGCACCACCTGCCGCCGCGCGTCTGAGCACGTCGCTCCGCCGGGCCGAGCCACGGGGGGCCGCCGTGAGCGAACCCACCGGCCCACTTCACGCACGCCGCGCGGTCAGCCCTGGGCGTGGGGCTGGAGCGCCTGCACCTGGCGCACCTGCTGGCGGCTGTCGAGCGGCAGGGCCGGCAGCGTGAGCTGATCCAACTCCCGCGGGCCGATGACCTGCACCACGTCCTTGCGGAAGAACAGGTCCAGCGTCCAGCCCATGGCCACGCGCACCTTCGTCTCCAGCTTCGGCAGCTTGAACAGGTAGATGGTGCGCCAGAGCACCCACGCGAAGGTGCCGGAGAACTTCAGCCCCAGGACGCGCGCCACGCCCGAGCGCTGGCCGATCGCCGCCAGCTGCCCCAGCATCCGGTAGCGGAAGGCCTTGCCCGGCTGGCCCTTCAGCGCCGCGCACACGTTGCGCGCCACCGCCAGGCCCTGGCGGAGGGCGTGCTGCGCGGTGGGCGGGCAGGGCTCCCCGCCGCGGGTGAGGTCCGGCACCGCCGCGCAGTCGCCCAGCGCCCACACGCCCGGGAAGCCGGGCACCTCCAGGCGCTCGTTCACCTTGAGCCGGCCGCGCACCCTCTCGCACGGGAGGGTCTCCAGCAGGCGGGGCGGCGTGACGCCCGCGGTCCACACCACCGTCTTGGTGGGCACCACCGTGCCGTCCGGCAGCTCCACGCCCGCCTCCGTCACGTCCTTCACGTGGATGCCGGTGCGCACCTCCACGCCGTTCTCGATGAGCTTCTTGCGCGTGTACGCGCCCAGGTCCTTCCCCAGCTCCGGCAGCACCTCCTGGCCGCCGTGCAGCAGCATCACGCGCACGTTGGCGTGCTGGATGTTGGGATAGAAGGGCAGGGCGCCGTGGATGAAGTCGTTGATGGCGCCCGCCGTCTCCACGCCCGCGAAGCCGCCGCCCACCACCACGAAGGTGACGATGGCGTCGCGCTGCCCCGCCGTCACGCAGTCCGCGTCCGCCTCCTCCAGCCGGTCGATGAGGCAGTTGCGCAGGAGCATCGCGTCGCCCAGCGTCTTCATGGTCAGCGCGTGGTCGCGCGGGCCCGGCTTGCCGAAGAAGTTCGTCTCCGAGCCCAGGGCCAGCACCACGTGGTCGTAGTCCAGCGTGTGGCTGTGGCCGTCCAGCCCGCCGTGCGCCACCGTGACCGTCTTCGCCTCCAGGTCCAGGCCGCTGACGTCGCCCTCCACGAACGTCAGGTGCGGCAGCAGCTTGCGCAGCGAGATGACGATGGCGGTCGCGTTCAGGTCGCTCGCCGCCACCTCGTGGAGCATGGGCGTGAAGAGGAAGTAGTTGTCGCGGCTGACGAGCGTCACCTCCACGTCGTCCCGCTTCCCCAGCCGCCGCTCCAGGTGCAGCGCCGCGTACATGCCCGCGAAGCCGCCCCCCAGGATGAGCACCCGCTTGCGCCGCGGCGGCGCCCCCACGCAGAGCCCTTTCGACTTCCCGCTCGCCCCCATGCCCGCCTCCTCACGGCGCGAAGAACACCCCCTCCAATGTCGGGGCGCTCCCCCGCGTCCGCATCCCGCGCCTGGAGGACGCCTGCCCGCCCGTCCGCCCGGCGGGGCCTCAGGGGTGGTCCGGGTGCAGCCGGTGCCGCCACGTCGTGCGCTGGGCGGTGTAGCGGGGGTTCTCGAAGAGCTTGATCAGCACCATGCCCGCCACGAACCCGCCGACGTGCGCCCAGACGGCGACGCCGCCGGACACCTCCGGCCGCAGCGTCATCAGCTGCGGCAGGCCGGTGATGACCTGGAGCACGAACCACCACACCAGCACGGCCCACGCGGGGACGGGGATGACGCGGATGAGGATGACGATGATGAACAGCATGTTCACCCGCACGCGCGGGTAGAGCACCAGGTACGCCCCCAGTACGCCCGCGATGGCGCCGGACGCGCCCACCGTGGGCACCGGCGACGTGGGGTCCACCGCCACGTGCGCCGCCGCCGCCACCAGCCCGCACACCAGGTAGAAGACGAGGAAGCGCAGGCGGCCCATGCTGTCCTCGATGTTGTTGCCGAAGACCCAGAAGAACAGCGCGTTGCCCAGGAGGTGCCCCCAGCTGCCGTGCAGGAACATGGACGTGAGCGGGGTGAGGCGGTTGATGGCCGCGTTGTCCACGACGCACGCGAGCCCGTCCCCCAGCGGCACCGCCTGTCCCAGCGGCGCGCGGCCGGTGAGCTCCCCGGGCACCATGCCCAGCTCGCAGATGCTGGTGGCCAGGGCCACCACGTTGAAGCCCGCGCCCTGGAGGAACACCCAGGTGAGCCCCAGGGCCGCGAGCAGCAGGTACGTCATCACCGGGGTGCGCAG
>JAFADT010000614.1 GCA_023424585.1 Pseudomonadota bacterium | reverse complement strand
GCCCTGAGGCGGGCACGGCGCGACGCCCCTCGAAGGCGCACCGCGGCGAGGCGTTCTCGGGCGGACGTGGTACGCCGGAACGGCTCCCCCCGCGGGGGCCGCGTGTTGTTAGGTTGCGCGGCCCCCGTTCCCAAGGAAGGAATCCCGTGCCCGCAACCACGCCGCTGCGCACGCTCTATCCCGCCATCGAGCCCTACCGCACCGGCCATCTGGAGGTCACCGGTGGCCACACGCTGTACTTCGAGGAGAGCGGCAACCCGAAGGGCAAGCCCGTGGTCTTCGTGCACGGCGGCCCGGGCGGCGGCACCGACCCGAAGCAGCGCCGCTTCTTCGACCCGGCCCTCTACCGCATCATCCTCTTTGATCAGCGCGGCTGTGGCCGCAGCACCCCGCACGCCAGCCTGGTGGAGAACACCACCTGGGACCTGGTGGCGGACATGGAGCGGCTGCGCGAGCACCTGGGCCTGGAGCGCTGGATGCTCTTCGGCGGCTCGTGGGGCAGCACGCTGTCGCTCGCCTACGCGGAGACCCACCCGGAGCGCGTCACGGAGCTGGTGCTGCGCGGCATCTTCCTCCTGCGCAAGCAGGAGATCGACTGGTTCTACCAGCGCGGCGCGAGCGCGCTGTTCCCGGACGCGTGGGAGCACTTCCTCGCGCCCATCTCCGAGGACGAGCGCGGCGACCTGCTGCACGCCTACGCGAGGCGGCTGATGGGCGACGACAAGCACACGCAGCAGGAGGCCGCGAGGGCCTGGAGCGTCTGGGAGGGGCGCACGAGCTGCCTGTACCCCAACGCGGAGCTCATCGCGCGCAACGCGGGGGACGACTTCGCCATCGCCTTCGCGCGCATCGAGTGCCACTACTTCGTCAACCGGGGCTTCCTGCGCACGGACACGCAGCTCCTGGACGACGTGCACCGCATCCGCCACATCCCCGCCGTCATCGTGCAGGGCCGCTATGACGTCGTGTGCCCGCCGGAGAGCGCGTGGGCCCTGCACCGCGCGTGGCCGGAGGCCCAGTTCGTGCTGGTGCCGGACGCGGGCCACTCCGCCAACGAGCCCGGCAACACCTCCGCCCTCATCGAGGCCACGGACCGCTTCCGCGGCCTGTAGCGCACGCGGGCACGGGCCCCGCCGCCCGTGCCCGCCACCTCGCTCAGCCGCGCGCGGTCAGCGACCTCGCCAGCTCCTCATAGAGGTGGATGGCGGAGCGGATGGCCTTCTCCCAGTCGCCCAGGTGCAGGCTCTCGTTCTCCGAGTGGGCGTACGTGTACGGATCCTCCACGCCGATGAGCAGCGCGGGCACGCCGCCCAGCTCCTTCGCGAACGGCTCCACGAACGGGATGGACCCGCCGCACCCGATGGTGACCGGCTTCTTCGCGTAGCCCTTCTCCAGCGCGCGGAACGCCGCCTGGAAGGCCGGGTGCGACGAGTCCGTGTACCACCAGCCGGACGCCGGGTCCTCGCGGATCTCCAGCTCCAGGCCCCACGGGCACACCTTCTTCAGGTGCGCCACCAGCCGGCGCTGCACGTCCTCCGGATCCATGTCCGGCACCACGCGGATCCCCACGCGCGCCCACGCGGACTCCACGATGATGTTGCGCGCGTCCTTGCGGCTGCTGGCCTGGATGGCGTTGATGGCCAGGCTCGGCTGACGCCAGTTGGTCTCCCAGGGGTGCCGCCCGCCGCCCAGCAGCTGCACGCCCTC
This sequence comes from Pseudomonadota bacterium, assembly GCA_023424585.1. GTDB lineage: Bacteria > Myxococcota > Myxococcia > Myxococcales > Myxococcaceae > Corallococcus. Next base: position 1,060 of record JAFADT010000614.1, on the reverse strand, counting down.
GCGCAGGCCCACCTGCCCGCGGAAGGTCGCCTCGTCCCCGGGCAGCGCCTGGATGCTCTCGCGCTCCGCGGCCGTCAGCGGCTTCACCTGCTCCATCACGCCTTCAATCGCGATGGAGCCGTCCGCGTGCGTCAGCGACGCCAGCATCCGGCACAGCGCCATCGCCGGATCCGGGATGGGCCCGCCCCACATGCCCGAGTGCACCGCCTGGTGCAGCCCCCGCACCTCCACGTCCACCGTCACCAGCCCGCGCAGCGCCGTGGTGATGGACGGCAGGCCCGTGTCGAAGTTCGTCGTGTCCGTCAACACGATGGCGTCCGCCGCCACCAGCTTCGCGTGCTTCTGGAGAAATGCACCCAGGTGGTCACTGCCAGCCTCCTCCTCGCCCTCGATGATGACCTTCACGTTGAGTGGGAGTTGGCCGGTGCTCTTGAGCCACGCGTCCACGGCGGAGGTGTGCACGACGATGCCGGCCTTGTCGTCCGCCGCGCCGCGTCCGTACAGGCGGCCGTCGCGCACCTGGGGCTCGAAGGGCGGGCTCTTCCACGCGGCCTCGTCTCCGGCGGGCTGCACGTCGTGGTGCGCGTAGAGGAGGAGCGTGGGGCGGCCCGGCGCCTTGAGCACCTCGCCATAGACATACGGATGCGCGCCCTCGATTTCGAGCAATTGGACGTTTTCAAATCCACGGTCCTTCAAGAGGGCCGCGGTGGCCTCGGCGCTCTTGCGCACGAGGCCGGCGTCGAAGCCGGGGAAGGACACACTGGGGATGCGTACGAGGGCCTTGAGGTCCTCCAGGTACGCGGCCTTGTGGGACTCGAAGTGAGACAGCGCGGGGTCTGTGGACATGCCCACCCCTTAACTCAAAAGGCGAGCAGGCACGTGGGATGCGCGCGCCCAAACGTCGCGCGTCTTATGTATCCTGCCGCCCATGCCTGGACTACCTACCCTGCTGCTGGTGGATGACGACAGTTTCGTGCGTCGCATCCTCAAGGACGTCATCGCGGACACGGGCATCGACCTGCGGCTGCTGGAGGCCGCGGACGGGGAGGAAGGGCTGGCG
>JAFADT010000599.1 GCA_023424585.1 Pseudomonadota bacterium | reverse complement strand
CCGCCGCCGTCGTACTCCGTCTCGCTCTTGGAGCTGGCGTCCACGAAGGTGAGGTTCTGGAGCGTCAGCCGGGGGTGGTCCTGGTCCTGGCAGTGGGAGGTCGTCCACACCTGCGCCTGATCACAGGTGTTCATGTAGAGGATGCGGTGCCTGCCCGCCCCGCTGAGCGTCACCAGCCCCTTGCCGTCGATGACGATCTCCGGCCCCTTGTCATTGAAGATCTTCGCCGTCCTGTCGAGCGTGAGGGTCACCGGCTCCGGGCCGCAGTCGAAGGTGATCACCCCACCCTTCGCCACGGCGCTGACGAAGGCGTCCGACGTGCAGCTGGCCGGCGTCCCCGTCCCCACGACGGTGGTGGGCTTGGAGACGTCCGCGAGCCCCGCCTCGGCGGGCACGCCGCAGGTCGCCTCGGCGTTCGGGTTGCCAGCCGGGGGCCCGTCCTTCGGGTTGGTCAGCGGGTTGGGGACGTCCACGTCGTCGTCGCTCGAGCAGCCCGCGGCGCACACCAGCGCCACCCCCGCGGCGAGCGAGAGCCACGTGGACACAGGGAACCGGCGAAGTCTCTTCGGGTACATGCAGCCTCCAGGAAGACGGCAGTCTAGGGCGGCGGGTACAACCCCGGATGATCAAGAGTGAGCCGCGGCCTCACAGCGCGCACCGCTTGCGGCTGTCGGAGATTGGGGGCACGAGACGCGCCCGTGATCGTCCGCCCCCGCCCTGGCTTCCTCAAACTCCTGTTCGTCGTGCGCGGCACCATCCTGCCGCGCGTCCTGCCCCACGTGTTGGGGGGCGCGGCGCTCGCGACGCTGGTCGTCCTGACGCTCAAGTACACGGCGACGGTCGCGTACCGAGAGCCCGGAAGGAGCCGGGGCCTGACGACGACCCCGGCCCACCCCGCTCACCAGCAGGCGAACTGGAGGTTGTCGTACCGGACGGACGCGGTGGTGAAGACCAGGGTGCGCAGGTCGCCCTGGGCGAAGCCGCTCTCACCGCAGGCGCAGGTCGCCCCGGTTCCGGTGCACGACGTCCAGTTGGTGGTGTCCCCGCTCGAGTCCTTGCGGTACTCGGCGTTGAAGACGGCCTTGTTCTTGTTGGTGAACGCCGCCTTGTAGACGCCGCACTCGCTGTACTTCTGGCACTCCTCGTTGATGGCGAAGTCGAAGGAGTCCGCGAGCGCCGGGACCTGATCCACGTCGTTCTTGAGCGCGATGCCCAGACACAGCGAGTGGGCGGTGGTGGCCAGCCAGCGGTTGTAGTCCAGCTGGTTCGCCGCCGTGAGGCCCCAGCAGGCCTGGTCGGTGCAACTGATTTCATCGTCGTGTGAGTAACCGTCGACGTTGTCCGGCTCCACCGCGTCGCAGCCCTTGTTCTTCGCCAGTTGCAGGCGCGACGTCATCACCGTCCGCACCGCCGGCTTGCGGTGGTCCAGCCACCACTCACAGCCACCGCCGCTCGTGCACCAGTCGCCCAGGATGTGGATGGACTGCGCGCAGTTCTCCCCGGGGCTGCACCAGGTGTCTTGTGGGAACTGGTTCGCGTCGTCCCGCCAGTCCTCGTAGGTGCCCGCGCTGAAGTAGCAGACCACCTTCTTGCCGGCGGTCTTGTACTCCTGGATCTTCGCGCTCGTCGTATTGAAGAGGTCCACGACGTAGACCTGCGCGTCGAGGTTCGTGGGAATGGACGCGTGCTCCAGGTCCCACATCCAGGTGGTGCCCCTGGGGAAGGTCGCCACCGTGCAGGCGGAAGCCTCGCCACAGACATTCGCGGTGCCGCCACCGCCGCACGTCGCCGGGCCCTGACAGGTGCCGCATGTGGAGGCCGTGCGCGCCTGGCCGCAGTTGTCGGTGCCGCTCACCTGCCCACAGTCCTTGCCCAACCGCGCACAGAAGGCCGCATCCGTCTCCGGCGTGCACGACGTGGCGATGTCCCATGACACCTGGAGGCGCAGGCTGTCGAGCTGCGCCGAGTCCGAGCCCGCCCCCTGGATGATGCGCGCGCGGATGTCGCCGGTGCTCGACACGAAGTTCGAGGCCACCTCGGGGCTCGGGAGGTCGAGCGTCAGGACCGGGGTCCACACCCAGTCGCCGCGCCCCTGCGAGCTGGCGATGGTCACCCAGCTGGCAGTCGAGAACCGGTAGAGCTGCCACTGGTAGTAGGACGCGGCGACCCCTGGCCCCTGGTACTTCGTCAGCAGTTGGAGCTGGGTGACCTGCGCCGGGGTGGGCGCGGCCTGGGTAAGGCTGGAGAGCTTGAAGGTCAGGTAGCCCGTGTAGCTGGGGCTGAACTCGATGTACTGCGCATAGCAGTCCGCGTACGCGCCGACCGTGCAGTTCGCGCTGTTCGTCTTGAGCACGCCCATGCCGCCGCTCTTGCCAGACGCGTCCGTGTTCGCCTGCGTGCTCGCGGAGGCGAAGTCGATGACCTCCGAGCCCGGCAGGGCTTGCTGTTGGGCCTCCGGCTCCGGCGCGTCCTCCGCCTCCATGGACATGCAGCCGGGGAGCAGCAAGGACAGACAGGAGAGCAGCCAGACACTCCATTTCGACATCACGCCTCCAGGGTTGGTGCCCGGCTATCACAAAAGCCCCTCCCATCACTTAGCCATTGCGCCAAGTGTCAAGAGCCGTTGCACGGACTACAGCGCCCACGTGATGCACAAGAACCGCGCGGACCGGAACACGCTCCACGACCTGGGCTTCCACGAAGGCTGGGGCACCGTCACGGCGCAGCTCGCCGCCATCGCCCAACGGCGCGCGTGAGCGGGACGGTGGCGGTCAGCGCCATCGCCTGCCGCCCCTCCGGCCTCCAGGTCTGGGGACGCCGCGCTCCTGGGGCCGGCGCTCGCGCGTGGCCTCGGCGATCTCGTCGGGCATCCATGGCTGGTCGAGCAGGTCCTGGAGCTCCAGGAGCGAGCGGGCCTGGAGCACGCCCCGCCTGCCCCGGGCCACGCTGAAGCGCAGGGGACGGTCCAGCGATGGCAGCTCCTCCTCCACCAGCGTGCGAGCCAGCTTCTCCGGGAGGTGCAGCCGCACCACGCCCCGTGGGGCACCGTCCGCCAGCTCCTCCACGTCGTATTCGAGCGGCACCGGCTGCTCGCGGACCGCCACCGTGTCCGGGAGCGCCAGGAGGGCCTGACGCGTCGCGGGCGGCACGAGCGCGTCCAGGTCGAGCCGCAGCGGGCGCGCCCGGAAGTCATCGAGCGTGTCCACGCCGTCGAGCTGCGCCTCATAGAGCGCGGTGAGCTCCTGGAAGCCGAGTGGCGCGGTGGTCCCTCCCGAGCGCCGCCACAGCTCGCGCACCTCGGCGATGGCGACCCGGTGACGGTCCACCGCGGGATGCGGCGCGTCGCCCCGCGCCAGCGCCTCGGCGAGCGCGTGCCGGGCCGCCTTGGCGAGCTCCGGGCCCCAGGCGCGCAGCACCTCCACTTCCCGCTCCAGCTCGAAGCCGAAGAAGTCCAGCCGCTTTTCGAGCACGACCGAGCGGAAGCGCGCGTCGTAGGCCGGCGCCACCGCCTGACGGTGGGCATGGCGGCGCAGCAGCGCCTGGGGCAGCTGGGTGCCTTCGATGGCGGCCTGCGAATCACCGTTGCGGTCGGCGAAGTAGCGCAGCGTGCCCACCACCGCGCCCAGGTTGCCGCACACGCTCGTCTTCGACACGCGCGCGGTCTCGCCCCAGGCCGTGCGCTCGTCGATGACCAGGTCGAAGGGCATGAAGCGCGCGAGCAGGTCGCAGAAGCGCTCGTAGACACGGGGGCTCGCGAAGGGCATGCGCGCGGGCAGCGCCAGTCCCACGCTCCGGTACACGCTCGCCATCGCGAGCGCCGCGTCCTCCAGGGCCTTCACCAGCACGCCGCGCCCCTCCGCCCAGGCCGCGAGCTTCTCCGGGTCGAAGACGTGGCGCGGCAGCCCCTGCACCTCCCCCACCGTGCCCGCTTCACGGAAGGCCTCGGAGTACAGGTTGTACGCGGTCAGGTGGTCACTGCCGGGCACGAGCACCCCTTCCAGGTTCCGCTCCTCGCGCGTCATCCGGTGCAGGGACTCCACGGCGCTGCACACCGCGAGGAAGGGCAACAGCGCGTCCTCCGCGTTGACGATGAGCTCCGCCCACGGACGCTCCACGGGCAGGGCCTCCACCGCGCGGCCGTAGTCGGACAGCCGGCCCTCCGCGTCCACGATGCCGCGCGCCTGCAACCTCGTGAGCGCCCGCCGGTAGGCAGCGCGGTCCAGCGGAACGGGCAGGTCCAGCGCATCCGCCCACACGCCCAGCGCCGCCGCGGTGAGCGCCACCCGCTCCGGCTCGCCCGCGAGCTGGAACTCGGGCTCGGTGGGCCGCAGCGAGGCGAAGTGGATGGGCCGGTCGCTCAGGATGAAGACGCGGCCGCCCTCCACCCGCCCGTGCACGCGCCCCGCCATCTGCAAGAGCTCGTTGTTGCCCAGGTGCACGCGGGTGAGCACGTTGCGGCCGCCCTCCACCACGTTCGTGAAGCGCAGGTCGTCGATGACGACCGTGTCCAGGCCCGGCACGTTGAGCGCGCTCTGCCCCGCCGCCGTCATCGCGAGCACGAAGGGCCGGGGCGCCGTGCCCTCCAGGAAGGGGCGGATGGCGCGCAGCGGTTCACCGCCGTGGTAGTGCGCCGCGTGCACCTCCGGCGAGAGGGCGCGCACGTGGGCCGCCGCCTCCTCCACGCCCGCGCGCGTGGCCAGGAACACGCCCACGCCGCGCCCTCGCCGAGACACGTCCCGCAGGAAGTCCTCGTCGAGGAAGGACAGCGGCTGGCGGCGCTCCACCTCCACCCGGGCCGCCTTGCTCGGGTCGAAGGTAGACACCTGGAGCACGTCCGCGCTGTCCAGGTAGCGCGCGTAGAAGGCAGGGTCCACCGTGGCGGACAGCCAGATGAAGCGGCAGCCCACGCGCTTGCCCAGGGCCAGGCACAGCTCCAGCTCGGCGGAGGTCTGGTGGATCTCATCCACGATGAGCGTGTCCTCACGCCGGATGGCGCCGCCCTGGAACCAGCGCCGCGCGATGCCGGTGGTGACGATGGCCACGTCCGCGAGCTGCGTCTCCGCGGTGGCCTCCCGCTCGCGGTTGACCACCGCCACCCGCAGGGGCCGCCGGCCCACGAGCTCCTCCGCGATGGGCCGGATGGCGAGCGTCTTGCCCGTCCCAGTGCCCGCGACGATGCCGAACCCCTGCCCGCTTCGCGCCAGTGCGCGCAGGCGCTCGCCGTGGTGCTCTTGCAAGTGCGTGCGCAGCTCCAGCCCGAGCGCCAGCTCGATGGTCTCGCACGCGGCACGCGTGGGCGCGATGACCACGACCCGGCCGCGCGGGGAGGGAGCATCAGCGTGGGGTGGCAGGAAGCGGTCGGTGGGCGTGCGCACGAATGCGAGTGATACGCACGAGCGGTGCCCAGAGGAAGCACTTCCCCCGGCCGGGCCCACTTCGGAGCCCGGCAGTTCGGACCGGGGCAGAGCGCGACGCGAACGATGGCCGTCCCAGCAGTGCCCTCCGCGTTCACGCCCTCCGTGTCCAGATAGAGCGTGGGCGGGTTGTCACGCACGAGGCTCACGGGCCCAGGCCTTCCATCCCGCGTCCGTGAAGCCCTGGCTGAAGACGGGGCCGAGGACGGTGTCCTGGAGTGGAAGCCCTTCGGCCTCCTGGGCGGACGTCCGGCCTGCGCCTGGACGTCACTCACGCCGTGACCCGCGGCTGCTGCCCCGCTGGGAGGGCGGCTACGCGCCGGCCTGACCGCTCCCGTCTTCGTAGTGCCCCGCATACTGCTGCCGGAGCACGAACTTCTGCGCCTTTCCGGTGCTGGTCTGCGGCATGGCCGGGAGCAGGACGATGGCCTTCGGCACCTCGAACCCGCCGAGGTGTTGACGGCAGTGGGCGTGGAGCTCCGCCTCCGTCGCGGAGGCACCCGGCTTGAGCACGACGAAGCCCGTCACGGCCTCCGTCCAGCGCGCGTGCGGCAGGCCCACCACCGCGACCTGCAACACCGCGGGGTGACGCAGGAGGACCTCCTCGACCTTGATGGACGGGACGTTCTCTCCGCCCGTCTTGATCATGTCCTTCTTGCGGTCCACGAAGAGGAGCTGGCCGTCGGCGTCGAACATGCCCAGGTCGCCGGTGTGGTGCCAGCCGAAGGCGCTCGCCTTCGCCGTCGCCTCCGGGTCCTTGTAATAGCCGAGCATCACGTTCGGCCCGCGATGGACGATCTCCCCCACCTCGCCACGCCCGAGCAGCCGGCCTTCGTCGTCCATGATGGCCGTCTCGTTCGTCACGACCGAGTCGCCCCAGTACGAGCCGAAGCGCTTGAGCTGCTGCTCCGGCTTGAACATGGTCGTGGCCGGGTACATCTCCGTCTGCCCCGACGCGAGCGCGAAGCCTCCCGGACAGAAGTGCTCGATGAGCTCCACGAGCATCGTGCGCGCCATGGGCGCCATCACATAGAGGCACAGGCGCAGGCTGGACAGGTTCGTGGTGGGACGCGCCGGGTGCGCCAGCATCGCGCCGTACATCACCGGCAGGCCCAGCAGGAACGTGATGCCCCGCTGCGCGATGGTCGCGAGCATCGCGCCCGGGTCGAACACCCGCCGCACGACGACGGTCGCGCCGGCCAGGAGGAACGTCATCACGATGGCGTGCTGCGCGCAGTGGAACATCGGCAGCACGCAGATGGTGGAGTCCGCGGGGCGCATCCCCAGCTCGAACAGGTTCCCGCTCAGCGCCGCCTGCACCGACGCGTGCGAGTGCATCACGCCCTTCTGCTGGCCGGTGGTGCCGCTGGTGTACATGATCTGCGCGAGCTGACCGCTCGCGATGTCCACCGTCGGCAACGTGCCTTGCTGGCCCTTCAGCGTGTCCAGGAACGCCACCGTGTCGCCCCCCGGCGCCGCCTGCCCCTCCGGCACGCAGACGATGATGCGGGTGCCCAGCGCGTCGAGCATCGGCCGCAGCCCGGGCTTCGCGAGGAGCTCGGCGTCGATGACGGCGTGGGTCGCCTCGGCGTGCTCCAGGATGTACTGGATGCCCTCCACCGACAGGCCGGTGTTGATGGGCACCCAGACGAGCCCCGACTTGTAGATGCCCACGAAGGCGGTGACCATCTGCGCCGAGTTGCCACAGAGCATCGCGACGCGCGCGCCCCGGGGGAGCCCCTGCGCGAGCAGGTAGTGCGCGAATGCGTTCGAGCGCCGGTCGAGCTCCGCATAGGAGAACTCGAGGTCTCCATCGACGAGCGCCGTCCGCTCCGGCCAACGCAACGCCGACCGGTGGACGATGTCTCCCAGTGAGATCCGGCCGATGCGCGGGGACTGCGCCTGCTGCGTCACGGACATCCTGTGCTCCATTCCGCCCATCCGGGCGTCGGGTCGAACCGGGGGCCTCCGCCGCCTATTTCGGCGCGGCCCACGAGGGAGGCCGGCGCTCCAGGAAGGCGAGCATCCCCTCCTGGGCCTCTTCCGAGGCGAACAGCCGACCAGAGAGCGCGACCATCTCGGCGCCCCCGGCGTCCAGGCGCGCGCAAAGGCCCGCGGCCACCAGCTGCTTGGTCTCGCGCAGGCCCTGCGGAGACGACGCGCGGAAGGTCTCCAGGAGCTGCTCGACGGCGCCGTCCAGCGACGCGTCCGGCACCGCGGAGGTGATGAGCCCGATGCGCGCGGCCTCGGCCGCGTCGAAGGCCTCCCCCGTGAGGAAGTAGCGGCTCGCGGCCCGGCTGGTCAGGTGCGGCAGCGTGGCGAGGGAGATGACCGCGGGCGTCACGCCGATGCGCGCCTCCGTGAAGGCGAACTTCACGGACTCCGCGACGACCGCCACGTCGCACGCGCCCACGATGCCGATGCCGCCGGCCCGCACCTGCCCGGCGACCTTCGCGACGACAGGCTGGGGCAGCGTGACGATCGCCCGCAGCACGTCGAGCAGCACGGCGGGCGCCTTCGCCGCGCCACCGTCGGTCATCTCCGAGAGATCCGCGCCAGCGCAGAACGCGGGCCCGGTGGCCGCGAGCACGACCGCGCGCACCTCCGGAGTGGAGCCCACGACGCGCAGCTGCTCCAGCAGCTGCGTGACGAGCGCCCGCGACAGCGCGTTGCGGTTGCGGGGCGAGTCGAGCGTGAGGGTGGCGACGCCACGGGAGACTTCATACCGGACGAGCGGTGCATCACTCATGCTGCCTCCTTCGCTGCTGGGGAGACGACCGCGACGACGTGCCGTGCCGGCACCTGCGCCCCGACCGTGACGTTCACCGCCGTGACCACGCCATCCGTGGGCGCGATGAGGGACGACTCCATCTTCATCGCTTCGAGCACCACCAGCACGTCGCCCCGCTTCACGGTCGCGCCGACCTCGGCGCTCACCCGGATGATGCGGCCATCCATGGGCGCGCGCAGCCGGCCGTCGCTGGCGCGCTCGCGCTCGGAGGGCGGCCGGAAGGAGACATCGCGCAGCTGGCGCGTGACGCCGTCGAGCGTGCACCACAGGGTGCTCCCCGCGCGGCGGTAGCGGACCGCGCGGCGCCGCCCCGCCACCTCGACCTCGGCGCGCTCGGGGGCGAGGGCGCGCAGCGAGAGCGCGACCAGGGTGTCGCCGACGCGGACCTCGTAGGCCTCCGGTGCGACGGGGCGCACGGAAGCGCGGAGCTCCGAAGCGCCGTCGTGCAGGCTGACCGGCACCGGCAGGGCGTAGGAGCTGCTCCAGCCCGTGAGCGTCGCGTCGAAGCCGCCCTTCCGGGCGAGCGCCTGCGCGTCGTCGTGGAAGAGCAACGCTGCCAGGAGGGCCTGCTCCTCCGTCGAAGCCCGCCCGAGCGCTTGCAGCGCCTCCGGGGGCGCGTGCGCGCCGACGAAGCCCGTGTCGTACCGGCCGCTTCGGAACGCCTCGTGCCCGAGGACGTACTGGATGAAGGTGCTGTTCGTCGTGACGCCGAACACCGTCAGCTCCCGCAGCGCCGCGGCCAGCCGCTCGCGCGCCGTCTCGCGGTCCGGCCCATACGCGATGACCTTCGCCTGCATGGAGTCGTAGAACGGCGTGATGTCCTGGCCTTCGCGCACGCCATGGTCCACGCGGACGCCCTCCCCCGCGGGTGGCTCCCACGCGAGGAGCCGGCCCGTCTGCGGCAGGAACCCCCTGGCTGGATCCTCCGCGCACAGGCGCGCCTCCATGGCGTGCCCGCGCCAGGTGATCTCCGGCTGGGTCCGCGGGAGCGGCTCACCGTCGGCGACGCGCAGCTGCCACTCGACCAAATCGAGCCCGGTGATGAGCTCCGTCACCGGGTGCTCCACCTGAAGGCGCGTGTTCATCTCCATGAAGAAGAAGTCGCCATCGGGCGCCAGGAGGAACTCGATGGTCCCCGCGCCGCGATACCCGATGGCGCGGATTGCCTGCACCGCCACGGCCCCCATGCGCTCGCGCAGCTCGGGCGTCACGGCCGGGGACGGACTCTCTTCAATCACCTTCTGGTGCCGGCGCTGGACGGAGCAGTCGCGCTCCCCCAGGTGCACCGCGTTCCCGTGCGCGTCCGCGAAGACCTGCACTTCGACATGGCGCGCCCCCTCGATGGCTCGTTCGAGGATCAGCTCGCCGCTGCCGAACGCGTTCGTCGCCTCCGAGCGGGCGGAGCGGATGGCCTCCAGCAGCGCGCCTTGCTCGCGAACCAGGCGCATGCCGCGGCCGCCGCCGCCCGCGGCCGCCTTCACCATGAGGGGGAACCCCACGCGCTGGCCCTCGCGGACCAGGGCCTCATCGTCAAGGGCTTCTCCGGGGCGGGCCGCTTCATAGCCGGGGATGCAGGGCACGTCCGCGGCCTGCATGCGCAGCTTCGCCTGCCGCTTGTTCCCCATCAGCTCGATGGCTTCCGCCGGCGGCCCGACGAACACGAAGCCGGCCGCTTCGCACGCTCGCGCGAAGTCCTCGTTCTCCGACAGGAAGCCGTAGCCGGGATGGATGGCATCCGCGCCGGACGCCTTCGCCGCGGCGAGGACCCGCTCGATGGAGAGATAGGACTCCTTCGCGGGCGGAGGCCCCAGGTGCATGGCCTCATCCGCCAGCCGCACGTGAGGAGCGTCCCGGTCCGCGTCGGAGAAGACCGCGACCGTGCGCAGGCCGAGTCGGCGGCACGTGCGCAGCACGCGCACGGCGATCTCTCCCCGGTTCGCCACCAGCACCTTGTGGATGCGTTTCATGATCCCCTCGCTACAGCCGGGCGACGCCGAAGGAGTTGGGCGCCAGCGTGCGGCGCGAAGCCTCGTCACACGTGGCCAGGAGGAACCCGAGCACCCGCCGCGTGTCCCGGGGGTCGATGACGCCGTCGTCGAACAGCCGCGCGCTGCAATGGAAGGCATCCGACTCACGGTCGAACTGCTCGATGAGCGGCTTCGCCATCCCGTCCAGGAACTCCTGGTCAGGCGGCAGCCCCGCGCGCCGCGCCTTCTCCGTGACGACGATGGTCAGCACCTTCGCCGCCTGCTCGCCGCCCATCACCGCCGTGCGCGCATTGGGCCAGGCGAAGATGAAGCGCGGGTGGAACGCGCGGCCGCACATGCCGTAGTTGCCCGCGCCAAAGGCTCCCCCCAGGAGGATGGTCAGCTGCGGCACGGTCGCGTTGGCCACCGCCTGAAGCATCTTCGCGCCATGCTTCACGATGCCGCCCTGCTCCGACTGCGTCCCCACCATGTAGCCCGTGGTGTTCTGCAGGTAGACGATGGGCGTGCGCGCCTGACAGCAGAGCTGGATGAACTGCCCCGCCTTCGTCGCGCCCTTCGCCGTGATGGGCCCGTTGTTGCCGATGATGCCCACTGCCCGGCCCTCGATGCGCGCCCAGCCGCAGACGGTGAGCGCGTCGTACTCGTCCTTGAAGGGCGAGAAGTCCGAGCCGTCCACGAGCCGGGCAATCACCTCGCGGCAGTCGTAGGGCTTGCGGTGGTCCATGGGAACCACACCGCACAGCTCCTCCACCGCGTAGCGCGGCGGCTCGAAGGCGGGACGCGCGGCCGCCGGCAGGGCATCATTCCACCCCAGCGACGCGACGATCTCCCGCGCGATGCGGATGCCGTCGGCGTCGTCCTCGGCCAGGTGGTCCGAGGTGCCGGCCACGGCGGTGTGCATCTCCGCGCCGCCCAGGTCCTCGTCCGTGGCGACCTCGCCCGTGGCCGCGAGCAGCAGCGGAGGCCCGGCGAGGAACACCTTCGCCTTGCCGCGCACCATCACGACGTGGTCGGAGAGGCCCGGGATGTACGCGCCGCCCGCCGTGCTCGAACCGTGGACGACGGTGACCTGGGGGATGCCCGCCGCGGACAGCTTCGCCTGGTTGTAGAAGGTCTCCCCACCCGGGACGAAGATCTCCTGCTGGTAGAGCAGGTTCGCGCCACCGCTCTCCACGAGCGACACCACGGGCAGCCGGTTCTCCAGCGCGATCTCCTGCGAGCGCAGCGCCTTCTGGACGCCCCAGGGCGTCGCGGTGCCGCCCTTCACGGCGGAGTTGCTCACGAACACCAGGCAGCGCACACCGGACACGAAGCCGATGCCGATGAGGGTGTTGCCCCCGGCCAGCGAGCCGTCGGTGTCGTCGTGGTGCTTGTAGCCGCAGAGCGTGGAGAGCTCCAGGAATGGCGAGCCCCGGTCGAGCAGCAGCGCCAGCCGTTCACGCGGCAGGAGCTGCCCGCGCTGCTTGAACCTGTCGCGGGCCTGCTGCTCGGTGTCGCGCGACTTCTGCTCGATGGCCCGCAGCTCGGCGACGCGGTCGAGCATCTCCTTGCGCTGCGCGGTGAAGGTGGCGGAGGCCGGTTCGACCTGCGAGACGAGCGTGGGCACGTCACTGCTCCTTCGGGCCGTCGAGGATGGAGGGCGGCGCCGCGAGGTGGAACCCGTCGTAGGGCTTCGAGTTCGAGTGCTCGGACAGCGGGAACGTCTTCGTGTTGCAGGACGCGCCCCCATCGATGCGGATGACCTCGCCGGTGATGAACGCCGCCACGTCGGAGAGGAGGAACACGATGGCGCCGCTCACCTCCGCCTCGGTGGCCAGCCGGTGCAGGGGCACCTGCTTGCGCAGGATGGGGATCATCTCTCGCACGAAGGGGTCCTCGTAGGTGTCCAGGCCGCTGGAGGCCACCCAGCCGGGCGCCACGGCGTTCACGCGGACCCCGGAGGAGGCCCACTCGACGGCGGCCGTCTGCGTCAGGTTGAACATGCCGGCGCGCGCCGCGCCCGAGTGCCCCATCCCTGGCATGCCGTTCCACGCATCCGCGAGCATGTTCACGATGGCGCCACCGTGCTCGCTCATGGACTGGGTGAACACCTCGCGCGCGACCAGGAAGCCGCCGGTGAGGTTCGTGGCGACGACGGCCTCGAAGCCCTTCTTGGAGATCTGCGACAGCGGCGACGGGAACTGCCCGCCGGCGTTGTTCACGAGCCCGTGGATGCGGCCGCGCGCCTGGACGATGGCGGCCACCATGTCACGCACCCCGGCCTCGTCGCGGATGTCCACCGAGTGCTGCGTGGACGCGTGGCCTTCCGCGGCAAGCTCCCCGGCGACCTTCGCCAGCTTCTCCGGCTTGCGGCCGACGAGGACGACATGCGCGCCGAGCGACGCGAGCTCATGCGCGGTGCACCGCCCGATGCCGCTGCCGGCGCCGGTGACGATGATGGTTCGACCCGCGAAGGCATCCCTGGCGAAGACTGAACGGTATCCCATCGTGTTGTTCCTCAGCCGCGCGCCTTGCGGGGCAGCGTTCCCATGGCCTTGCTGATGATCCCGAGCATCACCTCGTCGGCGCCGCCGCCGATGGAGCCCAGGCGAAGGTCGCGGTAGGCGCGGGCGGCGGGGTTGTCCCAGGTGAAGCCCATGCCCCCCCAGAACTGGAGGCAGCCATCCACCAGCTCGCGGGCGAGCCGGCCCGACTTGAGCTTGCTCATCGACGCGAGCTTCACGACCTCCGGGTCGTCCTTGTTCTCCACGTACATGGCGACGGTCCGGTAGATGAGCGCCCGGAGCGCCTCCACCTCCGTCTGCAACTCGGCGAGCCGGAAGTGCACGCTCTGGTTGTCGAGGATGGACTGGCCGAAGGCCTTGCGCTGCCGCGTGTACTCGGCCGTCTGCGCGATGAGCCGGTCGAAGGTGACCAGCGTGCTCGCCGCCACGAACAGCCGCTCCTCCTGGAACTGCTGCATCTGCATGGCGAAGCCGCGCCCCTCGTCGCCGATGCGGAAGCGCGTGGGGACGCGCACGCCGTCGAAGAAGAGCTGCGCCGTGTCGGACGCCCACATGCCCAGCTTGCGGATCTTCGACCGGGTGATGCCCGGGCTGTCCATGGGCACGATGATGAGCGACTTGTTCGCGTGCGCGGGCCCGTCACCCGTGTTGGCGAGCAGGCAGATCCAATCCGCCTGCATGCCGTTGGTGATCCACATCTTGCTGCCGTCGATGACGTAGTCGTCGCCGTCCCGGCGCGCCGTGGTCGTGACGCTGGCCACGTCGGAGCCGGCGCCGGGCTCGCTCACCGCGATGGAGCAGACGCGCTCGCCCGCGAGCGTGGGCGCCAGGAACTCCCGCCGCAGGGCGTCGCTGCCGAAGCGGGCGAGCGCGGGCGTCGCCATGTCCGTCACGACGCCGATGGCCATGGGCAGCGCGCCGCAGGTGCAGTGGCCCAGCTCCTCGGCGAAGGCGACGGAGAACGACGCGTCCAGCCCCAGCCCGCCGAACTCCGTGGGCTTGGTGATGCCGAGCAGCCCGAGCTCGCCCAGCTTCTTGAAGACCTCCCGGGCCGGGAAGATCTCCGCGGCCTCCCAGGCGTCGACGTGCGGGTTCAGCTCCTGCTCCACGAACTTGCGGACGGTCTGGCGGATGGCGCGGTGTTCCTGGGTGTGCTGCATGGTCTTCCTCGGTGTGCGAAGGCGCTAGAGAAGGGATTCCGGGACGTCGACGTGGCGCGAGCGCAGCCACTCGCCGAGCGCCTTGGCCTGCGGATCGAATCGGGTGGAGGACGAGACTCCCTCGCCGAGCAGGCCCTCGACGACGAAGTTCAGGGCGCGCAGGTTCGGGAGGACGTGCCGCTGGATCCTGAGCGCCTTCGTCTCCGGGAGCAGCGCGCGCAGCCGCTCCACCGTGAGGGTGTGCGCGAGCCAGCGCCACGCCTCGTCGGTGCGGACCCAGACGCCGATGTTCGCGTCCCCGCCCTTGTCCCCGCTGCGAGCCAGGGCCACCTGACCGAGCGGCGCACGCCGGGTGGCCCCGACAGCCAGCGGCGCGGGCAGCGGCGGCGCGGAGACGGCCTCCAGCGCGCGCGTCTCCTCCGGGGGTTGTACGTCGATGCGCCGACCGTCCCAGAGCACCGCGGTGTGCGGCACCCTCCGCGCGTCCACGTAGGCCGGCGTGTAGACGCCGAAGGGCGAGCCGTCGCCGGGCAGCGTGGGCAGGAAGAAGCCGGGGTAGCTGGACAGGGCCAGCTCCACCACCGCGCCGCTGAAGGGACGACCGACGGCCTTCGCGTCGGCGTCCTTCACGGAGACCCGCAGCGTCGCCGTGGCCTGCTCCTCGCTCGGGGCGTCCGCGTGGTCGGTGCGAGCAAGCGTGTAGAGGACCTCCGCCGGCCGGGGCTTGAGCGTCGCATCGAGCTGCGCACGGACGAGCGCGGCCTTCTCCTCGATGTCCAGGCCGACGAGCATGAAGTGGGCCTCGTTGCGGAAGCCGCCGAGCCGGTTCAGGCAGACCTTCACGTCCGGAGGAGGCGGCTCGCCGCGCACGCCCGACAGGCGCACCCGGTCAGGGCCAACGTCCTCGACCACGATGGTGTCGAAGCGCGCCGTCGCGTCCGGGCCGGCATAGCGGGCGCCGCCAATCTCGTACACGAGCTGGGCCTTCACCGTGTCGACGGTGACGGCGCCGCCGGTGCCCGGGTGCTTGGTGATGATGCTCGAACCGTCGGCGAAGAGCTCCGCGAGCGGGAAGCCGGGCCGGCGCAGGTCGATCTCGCTGAAGCGCGCGAAGTTGCCGCCGGTCGCCTGGGCGCCGCACTCCAGGACGTGGCCCGCGACCATGGCGCCCGCGAGGCGGTCCCAGTCGTCGCGCTTCCAGCCGAAGTGGGAGGCCGCGGGACCGACGACGAGCGAAGCGTCCGTGACGCGCCCGGTGACGACGATGTCCGCGCCCGCGTCGAGGCACGCCGCGATGCCCCAGCCCCCGAGGTACGCGTTCGCCGTGAGCGGCTCGCCGAAGCCGAGCTCGTCCGCGCGGGCGACCAGGTCATCCCCCTCGACGTGCGCGATGTTCACGGCCACCCCGAGCTTCGTGGCCAGCGCGCGCAGGTCCTTCGCGAGCCCCTCCGGGTTGAGTCCCCCTGCGTTCGCGACGATGCGGACCTTGCGCTGCACCGCGAGGCCCAGCGTCTCCTCCAACTGGCGCAGGAACGTCCGCGCGTAGCCGCCCGACGGGTTCTTCAGCCGGTCGCGGCCCAGGATGAGCATGGTCAGCTCCGCCAGGTAGTCGCCGGTGAGGACGTCGAGCGGACCGCCCTCCAGCATCTCCCGGAACGCGGAGAAGCGGTCGCCGTAGAAGCCGGATGCATTGCCGATGCGCAGCGAACGCGCGTCCATCGCACCTCCTCAGCCAGGGAGCGGCGAGTCTGTACCCCACCCTCAAAGAAAGCAATCACGATTGCTTTTTTCTTCCCGCCGGCCCAGTGTGGCCACATGAGCGGCGCGGCGGGCGGTACGACACGGCAAGAGCAGGAGCGCAGCCGGGTGACGCGGCAGAAGCTGATGACGGCCGCCATCGACGTGCTCGTGGAGAAGGGCTGGGCAGGGGCCACCATGGGCGCCATCGCCGAGCGCGCGGGCGTGTCACGTGGCGCCTGCCAGCACCACTTCCCGACGCGCGCGGCCCTGGTGGCGGCCGCGGTGGAGTACGTCTTCCACCAGCAGATCGAGGAACTGGTGCGGCGCGCGAGCGGCCTGCCGGAGAGCCGGCGGCGCGTCGAGCCGCTGTTGAACCTGCTCCACGACGTCTACGCCGGCCCGCTCTTCACCGCGGCCACGCACCTCTGGGTGGCGGCCGGGGCCGACGCGGAGTTGAAGGCCCTGCTGCTGCCGCTGGAGACGCACGTGGGCCGGGAGGTGCACCGGCTCACCGTCGGGCTGTTGGGGTTGGATGAGCGCGACCGGGATGTCCGCGACGCCGTGCGCGCGACGCTGGACCTGCTGCGCGGCCTGGCGCTGGCGAACCTGCTCCACGACGACACGGCGCGGCGCCGCAAGGTCCTGGCGCACTGGGCGCGGACGCTCGAAGCCCAGCTCACGCCGAAGGACGCGGCGACGGCGGACTGAAGCCCCTCCGCGACGGCAGCGGTGCGACAGCGCTGCGCTGGGAGGAGGACTCCGAGTGACGCATCCCGGGCGTGTGCCCCCGCGTTGCTCGTCCGGTACCGCCCCGCGCTGGGCCCACCTGCCTGGAGCAACTCGGGGGACGCCAGGACGCGCACCGGGGCGTCGCCGCCTCCAGGTCGGTCCCGCACCCGGACAGCCACGCACCGCAGCCCACCGCGAGCACCGCCGTGCTCATGCGCAGGCTCGTCTCCCCTCGGGCCCTGCTTCAGCGCGCGACGATGTCCGCGTCCACCAGGTACGGTGATGCCGCGACAATCGCTTCCGTCGTCCACCCCCGGTTGGCGCCGCGGCCCTTCTCGTCGCAGTCGCCGTCCGTGTGGACGCCCACGAGCTGTCCCTGGCGGTTGAGCACGCCCGCGCCGGAGCTCCCGACCAGGGTGTCCAGGTCCGCGTAGTAGAACAGCGAGTCGCACGCATCCAGGTACTCACCCTCGGCGATGACCTTGGGCTTTCCGCGCGGGTGCTGGATGATGGCCAGCCGGTCGCCAGGCACGCTGGACAGCAGGACCGGCGTCACCTGCGGCAGCACGTCCAGTTGGATGAGCGCGTAGTCGGGCTCGAGCGACTGCTCGATGACGGTGCCCTCGGTGATGAGCGGGTCGCCGTCGGGCTGGTCCTCGAAGTTGAAGACGATGAGCGGCCGGTCACCGAGCGCGACGCAGTGTCCCGCCGTCACCACCACGGGGCCCGCGCTCGCTTCAATCAGTGTCCCGGTGCAGCGCCCGTCAATCAGGACGACCGCGTCCTCGGCCGCCTGCGCGACGTCCGCGAACCCACCCTGGTAGCTGTTGATGGGGGTGAAGTCCGCGGTGGGGCCACAC
>JAFADT010000590.1 GCA_023424585.1 Pseudomonadota bacterium | reverse complement strand
GTGCTGGACGACGGCAACGGCAACGGCCCCGAGCGGGAGATCGCCACCGCCGTCGCGACCCAGGTGGCCGAGGCGACCGCGGGCGTCGCCGTGGACGAGGTGCTGGATCGCCACGCCGCGAACCCCGAGGAGCGCGCCTTCCCCGTCGTGGAGGAGCACGACCCACGAGGGCCCGACGAGGACGACGAAGAGGTCTGGACCGCCGACGCCTGGCGCCGAGACCCAAAGGACGTGCCGCCTCCCGAGGACGACGAAGAGGTCTGGACCGCCGACGCCTGGCGCCGAGACCCGGCGGCCTCCGACGAGGACGACGACCTGCCCACCGGCGTCGAGCGCGTCGAGCAGGACGGCGTGCACATCTCCGTCTCCATCATCGAGGGCACGGCCGCGACGGACGTGGAGCCGGGGGTCGAGCTGCCCGACGAATCCCACGACGAGCTGCCCCCCAGCCGCCGGCCGCTGTCGCTCGTGAACGACCCAGGCGCGGCGCCCCGCCAGGAGGAACCGGAGCGCGAGGAGCCGGCCTTCGACCGTCCGGAGGAACCCGCTCAGCCAGCCGGCTTCGCGGGCCGCGCCGCGGGCGTGTTCTCCCTGGCGAAGGAGATCGCCGGTCAGGCGCTCGCGAGCGAGGGCCTGGGCCGCGCCGTGGGCGCCATGCACGGCCTGGTGGAGGCCGTGCGCACCAGCCTGGGCACGGGCGGCGGCAGCCAGCTGGATGACTACGGCAAGGACGCCGGGCTGGTGGAGAGCCTCCAGCCCGTCCTCGACTTCCTCTACGAGCAGTATTGGCGCGTCTCCGTGGAGGGCGTGGATCAGGTGCCGCGCGGCGCCTCCATCCTCGTCGCCAACCACTCCGGCGCCCTGCCCTACGACGGCCTGGTGATGGCGCAGGCGCTGCTGCGCGAGCGCCCGGACCTGCTGGAGGCCCGCTGGCTGGTGGAGGATCAGGTCTTCCACGCGCCCATGCTCGGCACGCTCTTCAACCGCCTGGGCGCCGTGCGCGCCTCGCCGGAGAACGCGCTGCGGCTGCTGGACGAGCGCCGGCCGCTCGTGGTCTTCCCGGAGGGCTACCAGGGCGCGAGCAAGCCGTTCGCGGAGCGCTACCGCCTCAAGCGCTTCGGCCGCGGCGGCTTCGTGAAGCTGGCCCTGCGCACGGGCGCGCCCATCGTCCCGGTGGCCATCGTGGGCGCGGAGGAGACGTCGCCGCTGCTGGGCCGCCTCCCCGGAGGCTTCCTCGGGTTCCCGTCGCTGCCGCTCACCGCGCCGGGCCCGCTGCCCGCCAAGTGGACCATCCGCTTCGGCGAGCCGCTGACCATGGACGACCTGCCGCCGGAGGCCGCGGACGACCTGGGCGAGGTGCAGCGGCTCACCGAGCGCACGCGCGAGTCCATCCAGGCCATGCTCCAGGCCCTGCTGCGTGAGCGCCGCTCCGTGTTCGCGGGCTGAGGGGCCTTCGCGTGGGACCGCCAGGGACGTCAGCCGCAGACGCGGTTGCGCCCCTGGCTCTTCGCATCGAAGAGGCGCTCGTCCGCGGTGCGCACCAGCTCCGCGGGCTCGCGGTGGTGCGGCTCCAGCGTGGCCACGCCCATGGACAGCGTGACGGGGATGACCTGCTTGTCGAACTCGAAGCGCTGCCGCTCCACCAGCTTGCGCACCTTCTCCGCGAGCTGGCGGGCGCCGGTCAGGTTGATCTCCGGGAGGAGGAGCGCGAACTCCTCGCCACCGTAGCGGGCGAAGACGTCCTCGCGGCGGATGCGCGTGCGCACGGTGGACGCCAGCTGCTTGAGCACCGAGTCCCCCGCCAGGTGCCCGTAGGTGTCGTTCACTTCCTTGAAGTGATCCAGGTCGAACATCACCAGCGACAGCACGCGCTCGTAGCGGCGGCTGCGGGAGATCTCCCGGTCCACCTGCTCGTCGAAGTAGCGGCGGTTGTAGATCTGCGTGAGGCCGTCCATCGTGGTCAGCCGGTAGATCTCGTCGTGGTACGCCGCCTCGATGTTGCCGCCCGCGATGAACTTGAAGATGGTGCGGCCAATCTTCACCAGGTCGCCGTTCTGCAGCGACCGCACCGCCGCCGCGGCCTCGTCGTTGACGAACGTGCCGTTGGTGGACCCCAGGTCCTCGATGCGCACGCCCTTGGTGGTGTTGGTGATGCGCGCGTGGTTGCGGCTCACCGCCTCCTGATCAATCTGGATGTCCGCCTTGGACGACCGGCCGATCAGCGTCTCCTCACGCGACAGGTCGTACTTGCGCCCCAGGTCCAGGCCGTAGATGACCACCAGCGCCGCGTCCAGATTGACGGGGCGCTCGGAGATCTTCGAGATGACGGTGACAACCGTCTCCTTCTGGCCCATGACGGCTCCAAACGTATCACCGCGCAATTCGCGAAAGCGAATTCACGGCCAGCACGGGCGCCCCAGCAGGTCGCAGAAGGACTGACACCCCGCGACGTCAGGGCACGCGCACCGTGCGCGCGACACTGACGGCGGGCCGCAGCGGCAACCCGAGCCCGTCCACGAGCGACACCACCAGCGTCACCTCCGGCCCGGAGCAGGCGGCGGGCAGCGGGAGCGCCACCTCACCCGACCGGCTGGCCACGTCGCCGCGCACGAGCACGCCGTCGCAGCCCAGGCCGCCGCCGCGCACCGCGAGCAACACCCCGCCCTCGTCGCCGTGGGAGG
>JAFADT010000562.1 GCA_023424585.1 Pseudomonadota bacterium | reverse complement strand
CCGACATCGCCCTGGTGGCCGGGGTCTCCGCCCGCGCGGCCCTGGACGGCGAGCCCGCCGACGACGTGCTCACCCTCACCACCGTCCACCAGGCCAAGGGGCTGGAGTGGCGGACCGTCTTCGTGCTGGGCCTCACGGACGGGCGCTTCCCCCTGTCGCTCGCCACGCGCGACCCGGAGCGCGAGGAGGAGGAGCGCCGCCTCTTCTACGTCGCCGTCACCCGGGCCCGGGAGGCGCTGTGGCTGGTGTACCCCCACACCTCGCTCCCCCGGGAGGACGGGCGGCTGCTGCTCACCCCGTCCCGCTTCCTGTCCGAACTGCCGGCGGGGCCTGACGCGGTGTGTGAGGCCCACCCGGCCCCGGAGCCCGACGGGCCGATCCGCCTGCGCGACCTGGGGCCGGATCCGGACCGGGAGCTGTAGGCGCGGCCGGAATCAGCCCCCCTGGTGGGCGGGCTGGCCGGAACTACAGTCAGGGAGGAAGCATCCGCCTAGAAACGCGCACGCGACGGCACGACGTGCTAGAGAGTGAGGACGGGCGCGGCCTCCCCCTGAGCCGTGCACGTAGACCTTCATGGCGGACAGACCTCGCATCGTCGGGATTGACCTGGGCACCACCAACACCCTGGTGGCGTCCGTGCGCAACCGCATCCCGAAGATCGTCCCCACGGACCGCGGCAACCTCATCCTGCCCTCCGTGGTCGCGCTGTCCGCCAAGAACGACCTGCTGGTCGGCGGCGTCGCCAAGGACCAGATGGTGACCAACCCCAAGAACACGCTCTGGGGCACCAAGCGCCTGATCGGCCGCAAGTACCACTCCAAGGCGGTGGAGGACCTCAAGGGGTACTTCCCCTACGAGATCGTCGAGGACGCCAACGGGGACGCCGCCGTCACCATGGGCGGCAAGCTCTACACGCTGCCGCAGGTCTCCAGCTTCGTGCTGTCGCAGCTGAAGACCATCGCCGAGCAGTTCCTGGGCGGCCCCATCGACGCGGCCGTCATCTCCGTCCCCGCCTACTACAACGACAACCAGCGCAACGCGGTGAAGGAGGCGGGGCGCCTGGCCGGCTTCGACGTCAAGCGCATCGTCAACGAGCCCACCGCCGCGGCGCTGGCCTACGGCTTCAACCGGGGGCTGGATCAGAAGGTCCTCGTCTATGACCTGGGCGGCGGCACCTTCGACGTCAGCGTGCTGCACCTGGCCGGCAACGTCTTCGAGGTGCTGGCCACCGGCGGCGACTCGTTCCTGGGCGGCGCGGACTTCGACAACCGCATCATGGAGTACGTGCTGGAGCGCTTCCGCGACGAGACCAAGGTCGACCTCGCCGAGAGCCCCATCGCCCTCCAGCGCATCAAGAACGCCGCCGAGGCGGCGAAGATCGACCTGACGCTCATCCCGAACGTCGTCATCGACCTGCCCTACATCGAGGAGCGCAAGGGCAAGCCGCTGGACCTGCGCATCCCGCTGACCCGCGACTACCTCAACAACCTCACCGGCGACCTGGTGGACCGCACCTTCGAGATCTGCGACCGGGTGCTCGCGGAGAAGGGCATCAGCCGCTCGGAGATCGACGAGATCATCCTGGTGGGCGGCCAGAGCCGCATGCCGCTGGTGCAGCAGAAGATCCAGGCCCACTTCGGCAAGGCCCCGCGCAAGGGCGTCCACCCGGACGAGTGCGTGGCCCTGGGCGCGGCGCTGCTGGGGGACTCGCTGGGCAGCATCGACGCGGTGACGCTGCTGGACGCGCTGTCCATGCCCATCGGCTACGCGATGCCCAACGGCCGCGTGAAGCGCATCATCGAGAAGAACTCGCTCATCCCGATGGTGAAGAGCTTCCGCCTGCCGCCGCCGCAGCAGCCGGGCGCGCAGTTCATCGAGCTGGACATCTATCAGGGCGACAGCGACCTGATGGTGGACAACGAGTACCTGGGCACCGTCCGCGTGCCGGCCGCCGCGGCGGGCCGGAAGATCGACTTCCGCCTCACCGAGGAGTGTCTCCTCCAGGTGCAGGTGGAGGACGCGAGCGGCATGTCGCGCAAGGTGGATCTGGCCACCCGCGACACGCCGGAGCAGTTGAAGAAGGCCCTGCAGGAGGTCGCCTCGCGCAACACGCCGGCTGCTCCGTCGAGCAGCAGCGGGCCGAGCGATGACCGCGGGATCTTCTCCAGCATCAAGAGCATCTTCCGCAGGGGGTAGGGAGGCGCGATGCCGAAGTTTCCGTCGAAGGAGTGGCTGGACGAGGCCGTCCGGCTCACCAACGCAGATCCGGAGTGCGCCATCGCCGGCAAGGGCTGGAAGGGCGACTTCGGAGCCATCATCGAGGCGGAGAAGGGCAAGCTGGACAAGCCCTTCGTGATCCACGTGGAGCCCGGGGACTGCAACATCAAGCGGGCCCGCGTGCTGTCGGATCCGGACGACCTGGACGAGCTGGAGCCGGTGTACCTGGCCCGCGCGCCGTACTCCGTCTGGAAGCAGCTGCTGCTGGGCACGCTGGACCCCGTGGAGGCGGTGCTCAAGCGCCGCATCTCCATGCGCGGGGACCTCCAGCCGCTCATCGAGCGCATGCGCTACAAGGGCATCGCCGATCGCGTCTTCGCCGCGCTGAAGACCGAGTTCCCCGACGGCGCCTGAGCCGGGGCCACCAGAGGACACCGCCACCATGGGCATCCGGGACGACTTGAAGAAGCAGGCGCTGGGGCTGTCCAGCCTGGCCATGGAGAAGCTCATGGCCGACGAGAAGCGCGCCATGGCCGTGGCCCAGGCCATTGGCCGGGTCCAGCGCGGCAAACAGGCCCTGGACCGGGGGCAGGAAGAGGTCATGAAGGCCCTGCACTTCGCGCCGAAGGGGGACTTCAAGGCCGTGGGGAAGCAGCTCGCGGGCCTCAAGCGCCGCCTGCGCGAACTGGACGAGAAGCTGGAGGCGCTCGCGGAAGAGTCCTCCTCGAAAATGCGTTGACACCCGCGTGAGCGAATGGCATTTACCGCCGCGTTCGTTGCGCAGCGGTGGCGCGGCGGGCGG
>JAFADT010000534.1 GCA_023424585.1 Pseudomonadota bacterium | reverse complement strand
GGGGGCGGAAGGCGCCCTCCACGGCGCGGGCGAGCCGCTTCTCCAGGAGGGCGCCCAGCTCCGCGTCCGGGGCGATGAGGGTGCCGCTGATGGCCCAGCGGCCAAAGCCCTCGCGGAGCTTCTCGCGGGCCCAGTCCGGCAGCGGCGCCCGGCCCACAGAGGGGTAGGGATACTGCTGGGTGATGCTGTAGGCCTTGATGTCGTTCCAGAAGAAGAAGCTGCCCTTGAGGGTGCCGTCCAGGGCCAGGGCCTGGAGCCGGTCCACCATGTCCCAGAGCTGGGCGTCGTCGTTGACGGCGCAGAAGAAGTCGCGCAGCCAGGGCTGCTTGCGCGCCAGCCAGAACGTCATCCGCGTCACCACGCCCAGCGAGGACTGGCTGAACAGGCCGTCCAGCACCGGGCCCAGGCCCCAGCGGAAGACGGGCGCGGCGCGGGCGCCGGGGAACCTGGCGTGGCCCGTCTCGATGCGCTCGCCCGTGGGGAGCACGGCCTCCAGCGCGCACACGTGCTGGAAGATGTCCGCGTTGGGGCCGGCCCCGTCGCCGCGCTCGAGCGCGTTGCCCACCATGCTCGCGTCCGGCGACCCGCCGATGGTGGTGATGAACGTGGAGGAGCCCTTGTCGCGCAGGTACGCGTAGGCCTGGCGGAACGTCACGCCGGGCTCCACGGTGAGGTACGCCAGCTGCTCGTCGTGCGCGAGGATGCGGTTCATGCGCCCCAGGTCCAGGAGCGCGCAGCCGTCGCCCGGGGGCACGCGCGAGCCGTAGCCCCAGTTGCGGCCGGCGCTCACCGGGTACACCGGCACGCGGTGCTCGCTCGCGATGCGCAGGCACGCCTGCACCTGCGCCGTGTCCGCCGGCCGCACGATGGCGGGGATGCTCTGGGTGGTGGCGAAGGTGGCCGTCTCGGCGGCCTCCAGCGCTTCCGGGTCCACGACGACATGCGCCTCGCCCACGGCCTCCCGCCACGCGGCCAGGGCCGCCTGGAGCGGGGAGTCCACCGGGGCCTTCCCTTCGGTCTCGCTCACGGGGCCGCAGTATGCCCTCGCGGACGGCCTCCTGCTGGCCCGCCGTGCGGCGAGCGGGCGGGCGAGCCCCCGGGGCGGAGGGTCGCCGGGTGGACACCGGCCATGGTCGCCCCCTGCCGCGTGTTCATCTTCGGCGTGGGGAGGTGTTCATGGTCGGCTTCATCACGTCACGCAACGGACGGTGGGTTCGGATTCTGGCGGGCACGGGCATGGTCCTGGGCGGACTGGGCTCGGGCACGTCCCGGGGCGCGGTGGTGGCGCTGACGGGCCTGGTGCCGCTGCTCTCCGGCGCGCTGGACCTGTTCCTCCTGGGGCCGCTCCTGGGCCTGCCCGTGCGGGGCGCGGACGCGCGGCGCGCGCTGGGCCAGCCGGAGGACGCGCCGCTGCTGGACCTGGCGCACGACGGCGGCCGCTCCCCCTACGCCCCGCCCAGCACGCTCCTGCACTAGCTACTTCGTGCTCACCTCGAAGGGGATGCCGAGCGAACCGAACGGCTCCCCCGTCTCCGCGTCCACCAGCCTCAGCTGGAGTGTCACCGCGCTCTCGCGGTGGGCGACGCCCTGGAAGTAGAGGAAGCCCGCCATCGTGCCGCCGGGCTCCAGCGTGCCCTCGGGCAGCGCGTCGTTGAGCATGTCCTCGGTGGGCAGCGGGGGCTCGTAGTACGTCGGGCCCAGGAAGTACGGGTCGTAGAAGGGGCTGCCCCACGGGCCGTACCCTCGGGGGCCCCAGCCGCGCCAGGGACCATAGGGGGAGCCGCCGCCCACCCACACCCTGCCGCGGTGCGCCGCCGGGCGGATGCTCGCGGGCGCCTCCGCGTCGCGCGACGAGGTGGCCCGCCGCAGGGACAGGGGCGGCAGCGCGCTGTAGCGGAAGCGCGACTCCTGGCCCACCAGCGCGAAGTCCTCGTACTGGAGCCGCAGCGGGCGCTGCCCCTGGTTCTCCAGGCGGACGTAGACGGGGGTGACGCGGCGCTCCAGGTCGGACGGGGAGCCCCGCCACGCCGAGCCGTCCGCCGTCAGCCGCACGCCCTGCTGTTCCGTGATGGCGCTGCTCTTGTTGCCCTGGAGGACCCCTGCCTCCGGCGTGGGCCGCAGCTTCGTCTCCGCCGCGCAGCCCGCCACCAGGCTCAACGCCAAGGCCCCCAGCCCCAGTGCTCCACGCATCGCATGCCTCCTCCCGTCTCAACGTAACGCCCGTGGCGTCCGGTGGAGGACATGCCCCGTGCTCCACCCCGGAGAGCGGGCGGCCGGCCGGGGGGCTCAGGGCTGGGGCGTCACCGGCTGCGCGGCCTCCTCGAGGTAGGAGGGCGCGGCGATGAAGTCCCAGGCCTGGTGGCGCGCCCAGTCCTCGAGCTTCTGCCAGCCCACGCGCGGGTAGTTGTTGCGCAGGGTGAGGATGTCCGCGTGGTAGCCCACGCGGTCGAGCCACTCGAACATGGCCGCCAGGTCCTCGCTCTGCTGCTGGAGCTGGGCCAGGGGAACCTGCTCGAAGTTGATGCGGTGGCCGCTCACCATGGAGAGCAGCGCGGCCGCCTGCTGGCCCGTCACCTCGTCGGAGGCGACGTCGATGCGCTCGCCGATGAAGCGCTCCGGGTCGCTCAGCACGTGCAGCGCGAAGCCGGCCAGGTCCTCCACGGCCACCATCTGCAGGCCGCGCGTCGCGGGCAGCCCCAGGGCCAGCGTCCCCTTCGCCAGCAGGTCGTGCGTGGGCGGGCGGAGGAGGTTCTCCATGAAGTAGGTGGGGCCCAGGATGGTGAAGGGCATGTCGCGCCGCCGCAGGTACAGCTCCACGGCGTGCTTGCTGTCGAAGTGGGGAATGCCGGTGAGCTCGGACGCGCCCGCCACGGACGAGTACACGAAGTGCCGCACGTTGGAGCGCTTCGCCGCGTCCGCCAGGTTCTTGCCGTGCTGGACCTCCGCGTCCGCGCCGCCCTCCCGGAAGGGCGTGGCCATGGCGTAGACGGCGTCCACGCCGCGCATGGCGCTCTCCAGGGAGGTCGGGTCGTCGAAGTCGCCCTGGGCCAGGGTGACGCCGGGCCGGCGCAGGGCCCGGGCCGCGGGGGTGTCCACGTCGCGCACCAGCGCCACCACGTGGTGGCCCCGGTCCGCGAGCTTGCGGAGGACGGCGCCGCCCTGCTGGCCGGTCGCGCCAGTGACGAGCACGGTGATGGAGAAATCCACGGGCATGGCTTCAAGACCTCCGGATGCGACGTGTCACGGAAAGCTGGAGACGCCCCCCCTCTTTGGCGAGGCCCCCTTGCCGCAGTGTCCTCCCGCGAGCACAGGCTCCCGAGGCAGGCAGGCGACCCGCGGGGGAGGGGCGGGCGGCGTGGCATCCTCCTGGCCCCATGAGCAAGCGTGACACGCCCCCGCCCTCCGAGCTGGTCTCCGCCGCGCAGGCCCTCGACGCCGAGCTGGTGCGCTTCGAGGCGCTGTCGGAGCAGCTGAAGGAAGCGCCCATGACGTCGGAGAAGCAGTTGGAGCGCGCGTCGAAGATGCTCAAGGAGCTGGCGGACCTGGACGACGCCTTGCGCCTGCGCGTGGGCGCGCTGGTGCAGGCCATCGCCGGGGTGCGCAACCGGCAGCAGGCGCAGGCGGACGCGGTCAACGCGCGCGCGCAGGAGCTCCAGCAGCGCACGGAGGTCTTCAAGGAGCTGCTCACGCGCTACGGGGCGCTGGGGCAGAGCGCGGCGGACCTCAACGGGCGCATGCAGGAGTTCGCGGCGCTGCGCCAGCAGCCCACGCGCACGGCGGAGGAGGACGCGCGGCTCACGGAGGTCTTCACCGCGCTCCAGGCGCGCATGGCGGAGGTGGCGGACGAGGCGGCCACGCTGACGCGCGCGGCGGAGGAGGCGAGGTTCTCCGACATCGGCCGGCAGGCGGAGTCGCTGCGCCAGCAGCTGCTCGCCGCGCGCAACAAGCTGGGCCTGCTGCACCAGAGCCTGTCGAAGTGAGCGCGCCTCAGCTGAGGTAGGTGGGCTCGAAGTCGTCCGGGCTGTCGATGGGGCGGCGCCCGGAGAAGCCGGCCTTCAGGTCGTGCCAGTGGGCCACGGTGTCCTCGCCATAGCGCCAGCAGAGGTAGACGGGCTCCTCGCCGCGCCGCGCGTGGAAGTCCACCAGGCCGTCCGCGCCCTTGATCTCCAGGCCCATCTCCTGGAGCGGGCCCAGCTCGCCGCGGATGCGCTCCAGCAGCGCGTCGCGCTCCTCGCGGAAGGAGCGCACCTCGGCGGTGTCGGGCGGGGCCTCCGGGCCGTCCAGCAGCTCCGCCAGCTTCTGCACGCGCTCCACCCAGGGGCGCACGCGCCCGAAGGTCTTCGTCAGCAACGGCACCAGCCGGCTGGCCTCTTCCACGCTGAAAAAGCGCATCGGGGGGACAGCATGCAGCGCGCGCCCCGCGCCCGCCACCCTGTTCCGGGAGGGGAGGGGAGCGCGTGTCACGGCCGCGTGACCGTGTCGGGAACAGGTCAGCGCCCGGGACGGGCGGTCACCCGCGTCGCAGCGAAGCCAGGTTCTCCAGGAGCCAGCGCCAGGCGGCCTCGCGCAGGGGGAAGGCCGCCTCGCGCGCGAGGAAGGTGGGGGTGTGCTCCGCGGCGCAGCGGCCGGAGGCGTCGTGGACGTCCTGGGCCGCGTCGGTGGCGGAGAGGTCCGCGTGCAGCAGCGCGTGGAAGACGAGGAAGTCCACGACGAAGGCGGGCACGTGGGGCCGGTCCAGCGCGGGGTGGACGCGCACCTCGCGCAGGCGCGCGTCATAGCCGCCCAGGTGGATGGTGCGGCGGGTGCGGCGGCCGGGACGGCGGGCCCAGCCCACCTCCACTGCGCGCACGCGCCCGTCGAAGTACGCCGCGTCGAGCCGGGCGTGGACGGCCTTCAGGTCGAAGCAGCGGCCGCGCGTGCGCAG